>CAYULK010000010.1:0-26060 GCA_964445625.1 uncultured Calditrichota bacterium | reverse complement strand
CGGGACTAACACCACCAACGATTATCAGGATATCGAATATAAAGACGTTGGGATTGAGCTGACCATCACCCCCCACATCAGCAAAGCCCAGATGGTCCGTCTGGAGATCCATCAGAAGATTTCCAGCCTTTACTGACAAGAATCAATCGGAGGCGCTTGGCCGGCAAATTCAACGTTTAATTAATTACAAAATTGCAGGGGAGCAACCTGATCCAAGATTAGGAGTAAATAAGTACGACGAATTTCCGATTGCCCGGAAAGAAAGTGTCCGTGAAAATCAAAATGCCAAAGTGCTTGCCATGCGCGAAGATGTTCTGAACGAACGCAATTATATTAAAAGTAAACTTGATGAAATTTCTGTCGCCGTCACCAGAGCCCGTCAACGCAAGGAATATAAAGACCTCGTTCAGCTTGAAATTCAGCAAGAAAAATTTCAAAGCCTGCTAAAGAAATTCGATCAGATGAATACTTATGTATATGACCTTTCTCTGGATGATTCGCAGGTTGATTTGCAAAAATGGACAGACTACGGAGCATTTGGCGTTGCTGATGTGAACTATTCCGTCAAACAAAAGAAGATCCAGAAACGATCATATTATGTGGATCAAATATATAAAATAAATCAAATCCTCAACGGTCGTAAAGAATTACTGGAATATAAAATAAACCTGATTGAAGGTGAAGTCAGCTATATGACCCGGAAGGTGCGTCAGCAGGAACGAATGCGTGAAAGAGCCGAACTGGACCGTAAATTTGAAGAATCATATTTCGATACGCATACCAGTGAATTGCAGGAGAGAGAAGAGGCGCCTCCGATTATTGAAGAAGATGAAAATTAAAATCCCTGATAAAACATATTTGGTAGAGGATATGTTAAATACAAATCTGTTAAAAATTGCGATATTTTTTATTATAGCAATATTTCTGGCTGGATCCGTCACAAATGTATTTGCACAGGATAAAGAACTGCGTGAAATGCAGATACTGAGTGATACATTGTTTAAAACAATGTCAATCGACGAATTGAAAAAAATTCAACAGGAATATGGGGAGCGTGTTGAACGACTTTCCAAAGAGGAAGAAGAGATGCGTGATTCCGGGCTGGAAATTACGCAATCCATTTTAGAGCGAAAAGAAGCCAAAATTAAAGCCCAGGATAAGATTCTAATCCGGATGGCAGAATATTATATTGAAGAAGCAGACAATGTTTATTTTGCCAAGCAGGATAAATATCAGGTAAAATACGATGCCTATCTGGAACAGCTGGATGCCTTTGATGCCGGTCGCATTGAAGCTGAACCGGATCCACCGGCCGATGTAAAATATGACTATACTGAAGCAATTAAAATATATGATAAGATTTTAATCGATTATCCGATCAGTGAATTTGCCGATGACGCACTTTATACCAAAGCATACCTCCTGCAGCAAATGGGCGAAGGTCCGGAATCCCGACAGATTTATCAGGAGGTGATCGACCGCTATCCTGATAGTCATCTTGCGGCAGAATCATATATGCGTCAGGCCGAATACTATTTTGATCCCAGAGAAGACAAGGATACGGATCAATCGATTGTCGAACTTTATAAGGCCATCAAACTTTATAAGAAAGTACTTCAATACCGCGATTCAAAACGCTATGATGAAGCGCTGTATAAATTGGGATGGAGCTATTACCGGCTATCTGCAACCGATCCAAATTATTATTCCGATGCAATCGTTTATTTTATGGCCGTTGTTGATGATATCACCCGTGCGGAGGAACTTGATCCCAAACAAAAAATATCAAATCCAAATGTAAAGCAGGAGGCGATTCAATATATTGGAATCAGTTTCTCTGATGAAGAAACATATGCCCATGCCGGTGTTGCTAATGCACGCAGATTTATAGAAAAAAGCGGCAATAGAGAATATGGTGTTGACATCATGCGGGCACTGGGTGAAACATATCAAACCGTGGAAAAAAATGATCACGCGATCGATGCATATACTAATTTATTAGATATGTATCCTATGTATGAAGAAGCACCGCTGATTAATCAGAAAGTAGCCACTACCTATTATAATCTCGGTCAGGATGATTTGGAATATCAGTCGCGTTATGACTTATTCCAGAATTACAATCCTACATCGCGCTGGTATGCTGCACTTGATAGTTCGGAAAATCCGGATAAACTGAGATATTTAAAAGAAGCGTATCAGCTCTCTGAAGAAGCCTTGCGGACTAACCTGGCATTAGATCTCCAAAAAGCACAGGAAATGTCGGAAGAGGGTATTGACAGCAAGCCCATGTATCAGACAGTCGGTACTGGCTGTAAGGATTATCTACAGGTATTTGCAACAGACAGCAATGCCTATCAGATCAACTGGTATTATGCATTGATCCTCGATGAACACCTGAATCAGCTTGAAGAGGCTTATGAACAGTATATTCATGTCAGCAATGATTATCTTGAGGTTGAACATCAGGAAGAAGCCGCGAATAATGCCATATTTGTTGCGGATACACTACGTAAGATCGCTTTAGGCATAGATGCGGATTCTTCCCAGCTACTCGATCTGACAGACCGTGAAAATCTTAGACCTGAAATACTTCCTATCGAGGAAAAAAGGCTCATTGAATCGTATGACAATTATATACGGTTATTTCCCGATGGTGAAAATACACCAAATTATCTGGCTGCTGCCGGCGCCCTTTATTTTAATCATAAGCAATTTGCTGAAGCAAAAGTATATTTCAAAACACTGGTGACAAGATTCCCGGGATCAAAAGAACGTAATATCGCTATGCGTTCAATAATGGAATCCTATTTTGCGCTTGGCCAGTTCCGGGATAGTGAATTTATCGCTAAGCGTATTCTTAATACACCGGGAATTCCGGATGAGCAGCGTGTGTTTGCCGAAAAACGGCTGGCTTCCGCTATCTTTAATAATGCCAAATTATATGAGGATCAGGGTCAATATCTGGAAGCGGCTCAGGAATATTATCGTGTATACGAGGAAGCACCAAATGATACGAGTTATGTAGAAGCGTCGCTGTTCAATGGTGGCCGGAACTATGACCGGGTAAAGGAGTGGGAAAAAGCGCTCGAAACTTATATGCTTTTGGCTGATAATTATCCGACCTCAAAATATGCATTACCGGCAATAAAGAATACGGCCGAAGATTATAAAGAATTGAAACAGTTCTCCAATGCCGGTGCAATGTATGAACGCTTGTTTGTGATGAATGCTGCTAACCCTGAACAGGCCGAACTCGATCTTTATAATGCCAGCTATTATTATAAAGAGGGTGAAGACTGGAATAATGCCATTCGTGTGAATAATCAATATATTGCGACGTATCCGACAAATGCGCTTGCTGTGGATCTTTTCTTTGCTAATGCCGGTCATTTTTTGAAACTTGATAATCTTACAGAGGCAAATCGTATTTTTGAGGATTTTGCACAACGCTATCCCGATGATCCGCGCAGTGTACAGGCTTTCTATCAGCGTGGTTCTTACTATCAGGACAATGGAAATCTAAGTTCTGCAAAAACTGAATATAATAAGGCCATCCGAAAAAGTGAAGAACTAAACAGAAAAGGCCTGGATCCCAACAGATATTATGTCGGGGAAGCTCTGAATAGTCTTGTTGGCATGCTGGAAGTGGAATATGATGCGATTGTATTTACTCAACCTGAGAGTAATATCCAGGCACAACAGGCAAGATTAAGATCATTACTGAAAAATATTCAGGAAAGTGATACAAAAATAATAGCTAATGGATCAATCCGTAGTTTTGAAGCAGTCTATCGAAATGCGGCAGTTTACGAAAAATTTGCTCAAAAATATGCCAATCAGGAGCGTAACACTGCACTCGATAAAAACCAGCAATTTGTTGAAGATAGGCGAATTAATGAAGAATCTGCTGCCCTCTATGAAAAAGCAGTTGATGAATATAAAAATGTAATAAAAAATATTCCCCTTATCGCAGATAAATTCGGGGTAGATATTTTTACCGAAGACACTGTGCAGGCAGAAGCAGTTTTCGCAGACGCAGATTATGATACGACAGCTATTGTAGCAAGGGCTACCGAAGTTGATTCAACCAAAGAAATCGCTTTAAAATGGTATCATCTGGCATCAAGTAAGGTTTCTTCTTTGCACTATACACAGGCCAGTTTAACTAAAACCAATATTAACAATGCATTAGCAACTGAAAATCCAATTAAAAATGATCCTGTACGAGCTCTTATCTATGATGTACAGGTTATCGGAACTCTGGTAACCCCGGCAGTCCAACAAACTATTCTGGCCCATCAGGTTAATGTTCAGGAGGCTGATGAATTAGGCTTAAAAAATAAATATGTCGAGGAATCAAAACGGCAAATTTTATTAACTTCCAATATTCCTGCTGCCGAGTTGGAAAAACTGGTATTTAAAGCGATCAAATCATACCCTGTACAGGATAAAGAGTATCGGCGAATGATTGAATTGGAATATGGTTCCACGAATGAACAGGGACTGGATTATCCGTTTATCGCGGATAATAATAAACAAATGATTGATTACTCACGTGATTTATGTAAAGCAACAATTGATAATTATGCACGTACGTTAGCTCTTGCCCAGGAATCCGGAATCCACAATGATCTGGTGCGTACAACTGAAACACACATGATGCGCGTGGCGGTTGAATTAACTGATTTGTATGAACAATTCCAGGATACGGTTACCGCACAGGACAGTATTTACGCACAAAAATTTGCTGATACAGAGAACTATAATTATGACGACGCTTCACTTTATTACCAGGAACTTAAATTCAGTTTTGAAGACTATGAAAGGGAGATCCTGGATTATGCATTTGCTGTAAAAGAAGAGTATGAAATAAGTAATCTCTGGGCTGATATTGTGCTGGCTAAGTTGATCAATATTGATCCTGCAACTTATGCCGGTGAAATTGAGCGTGAACGAATTGAAATTAATAGTGACAATTCCTGGTTGACATCTTCAACTTATACCCAGGGATATAATAAGAAAGATTTTGATGACAGTAACTGGTTGCCGGCGTCTGATGTGATCTCTACTTATAATCAATTTGTCGAACTCGGCCAGGATCCAAAGAGTATGTGGCTGGGAACAAAACAGGTGATTCCGGATACGGGTATGGTGGATTCCACCCAGTTTGAAGCATTGGATTCTGCTCAGCCTGAAATACCGGAAATGACCGTGGCGGATTCGATGATGAGCGCGGACAGCGGATTTGCCGTCACCGATGAACCGGAAACATTTGATACTGGTGTGGATAGCAATATGATAAGTTTGGGAAGCGATACGCTTGATGTATATTTTCGCAAAATCATAGATATTTCTGGCACATCGGTTGATGCTAATATTTATATTACAGCCGATAATGATTTTCGATTTTTTCTGAATGAAGAGTATATTATAGATGATTTTGCAGATAATTTTGCCGTGATTGATACAATTGACTATGGTTATCTCTCTTATTATCTGGTTCCGGGTGAGAATGTTCTTGCAATCCATGCAACGGACACAGATAACTCGGGAGGTGGCGTAAAATTATACGGATATTTTGAAATATTACCGATTGATTTGACAGCAGCATTAGATGCAAAAACAAAAGTAAAGAAACTCGATATTGATCCGATCTTACTTAAGAAAATAAATACACTAAATAAAAACCGTATAACGGTTGAGGCAAGATAAGAATGAGCCCGATAATCAAAATATTTATTAGCCTGTTCCTGATTATACCAGTTGTCGTGGCCTTTGCACAGCCCGGTCAGGCGGAGGATCAGGTTTATGAATTTATCGCGGTTGACGAAAAACCGGTAATTATTACCGATGCACAGCCCGATTATCCACAGAGCGCAATTGATGCCGGGGTCGGGGGTACTGTTATTGTAAAGGTGATCGTAGATAAAAATGGTAATGTGGCCAGCGCTGAAATTTTCAGATCTATACCGCGACTTGATAATGCTGCTTTACAGACTGCAAGAAATAAGGTTTTTTCACCTGGAATAGTTGATGGTTCGCCGGTCAGTGTGGAAATGAATATTCCGATCAATTTTAATCTTGCAGATGTTGCTGTCAGCTACGTCGATGATTCTTATACCCCAGCCGGCGGGGCTGATGTAGTAGACCTTACAGCCGATGCTGTAATAATAACAGCCGAACCAGACAGACCGCGGGTTAATATTATCTCTGACCGCATTAAGCCGGAGTTTGATAATATTAATCTGGAAAAATCATTCATGCCGGAATTATTAGGGCGGGCAGAGCGTATTGTAATCGTAAAACGATCAAAAGAAGAAATTAAACCAATCGATATAAAACAGATTTTAAACAGGACTAGATAACAATACATTTAGGAGGATACTTGTATGGACGTCTTTATGAGCGAATTTGGAAAATCATTTTCACTTGCTGAGGATGCATGGGTTTTCATGTATGCTATCGCGCTTTTTGCGGCTTTAGCGATGGCAATTGGAATTGAGCGTTTTTATTATATTATGATCCGCTCAAACATCAACGCTGACAAATTCATGGCTGAAATTCGCAAACTGGTAGCCGGTGGAAATATGGACCGCGCCATTGCCCTTTGCGATAGAGGCAAACAAAAAGCTTTACCATTTGTGGTTCTAAGGGGATTGAAAAGAGCAATTGAAAGTGATGCACTTGATTTCCGTGCCATCCAAAACGCGGTTGATGAAGGAACACTGGAAGTGATTCCAAAATTACAGGAACGCACGAACTATCTGTCCATGTTTGCCAATGTTGCCACACTTACTGGTTTGATGGGCACGATTTTTGGTCTTATTCTCGCATTTAATGCGGTCGGTGGTGAAGGTATTCCTGAAGCAGACAAAACCCGATTCCTGGCTGCTGGTATTTCTGCTGCTATGAATACAACGATCTTTGGTTTAATGGTTGCTATTCCCAGCCTGATCGTGTATACATTTCTGACAAATGCCACAACCAAGATCATCGACGAAATGGATGAACATCTGGTTAAGTTGATTAATTTAATAACCGGTAATCGTTAATAGATAACTGAGGATTCACTATGGCATTTAAACCTTCACTAAGGCGCAGCGGGCAAGCTCTCGAAATGGATCTCGATATTAAGCCTGTTATGAACCTGATGGTTGTTTTGATTCCTCTTCTTCTTGCCGGGGTGGAAATGGTAAAACTCTCTATTATAGAGATAGATCTGCCACCCTCAAAATCTGCCGGAGCCGGTGGGGCAAACGAAGAAAATCCGGAGAAGGAAAAGGAAAAGAGACTTGGCCTTAAAATTGCAATTACCCGTGATGGATTTGTTCTGGCGACCGCCGGTGCAATAATGAGTGGCGAAAGTGGTGAAGGACCAACCGTTCCCATCGGAGCCGAAAATGAGTTTGATTATGATACGCTCAAGGAAAAGCTCATTGAGTTAAAAAAACTGATCCTGAAAAAAGGGTATATAGACAAGGACACCGCTATCATAACAGCAGGTGCCGATATAGAATATCAGGTCATTATAACAGTTATGGATATTATTCTTAAATATGAAGATGATGAGGGAAATATACAACCATTATTCCCACGTATAAATTTCGGACAGATAATTGTCTAAAATGAGGTAACTAATTAAATGGCATTTAAACCATCTGCATCAAAAAAACATGACACTTCCTCAGAGGGTACTCTGAATATGAATTCCATGATGGATATGATGACAATTATTCTTGTCTTTCTGTTAAAATCCTACTCTACGGAAGGTGGACTGGCTTCGCAAAGTGAGAGTTTGTCCCTGCCTATTTCCCATCGGACGGAAAAACCCAAAAAAGAAGTAAATGTTTCCATCGCAACAGACGTGATTCTTGTAAATGAGATTCCTCTCATGCGTACTGAACAAATTGATCCCAATGAAATTGCCATCTCTCCCTTGCAGGCCAAACTTCAGGAATACGCCAATAAAGAAAGACAACTTGAGATTGAAGCTGGTAAAGAGTTTACTCATGAAATCCTTATTCAGGGGGATAAAAGTATTCCATTTGAAACTCTATTCAAAGTGATGTATACTTGTAGTAAATCGGATTTTTATAAAATGAGATTACTCACAGTGCAAAGCTCAGTGGAATAATGGAATAATAATAATTAACTGAAAATTATAAAGGTTAATAATGAGTCAAGATAAAAAACAGCCAAAAGCAGAGGGCGCAAAAAAACCTGCCGCAGGTGCTTTTAGACTCGTAGGGTTTCCCAGAGAGTTCGAACGCAATTTTTGGGAGGATCTGGACAAAAGATTTTCCCTGATTGTTCTGAGTTCGTGGGTAGCGGTCTATACTATGGTGACTATTTTAGGTAATACTACATTCGATGCTGCGGCAAATGCGGCTACGGCCCGGCAAAACTATCTGGAAAAATTCTATCAGGCGGCGATTGTTGTGCCTGTAGAATCGGTTGAAAATGAAACCGGAATTGAAATGGGTGGAGAAGAAGATGCTGCACCTCAGGAAGAAGACGCACGCGCAGAACGCGATCAGGGTCGCCAGGGGGAAGCCCGGGGCCCATCTGCTAAAGAAGTAGCCGAAGCAAGACGAGCGTCGGCTGCAGAACGTAGTGCTGCCCGTCGTCAGATGGAACAACAGGTCGCCGGTACCGGTGTGCTCGGCGTTCTCTCGGCTGGTGGTGGTGGTGGTTCTGGTGACGCTGTTGCTGATGTGCTTGGTGATGCCGGAGGAGGTACAGGTGATCTGAACGCGGTTCTATCAGGCGTCGGTGGACTTGCTACAGCCAGTGCTGCCGGACAAAGATCACGTCTCGGTAGCCGGGGTGGTGGCGGTCGTGTGACGGGAAGCGCTAATGTAAACGAATTACTATCCGGCGTCGGTTCGGCCGGATCTGCAAATATTGGCAGAAAGGGCTCTATTTCGATGGCCCTCGATGCGGCCCGGGTGTCTGGGAAAGGCTCAAAAACAGCGCACCGTAGTGGTGAAGCATTGTCACGTGTTATAAACAGCCACAATGATGCGGTTGAATATTGTTATAAACGAGAAGCAAAATTAAATCCCAATCTTAAGGGTGATATACTTGTCGAATTCGTGATCGGATATAATGGTCGGGTAAAAAGTGTGAGAGTTACCCAATCATCTCTGCGTAATAAAAAGGTTGAGAGTTGTATGGCCGGTAGAATTCGCGGCTGGCGTTTCAAACCAATCGACAAAAGAGAAGGTGATGTAACCGTCCGCCAGAAATATATTTTCGGGTAAAAATCAGGTGACATGGTCTCGGTAAAAGCCACTGTAATAGTGGCTTTTTTTATATCTGCTGTTTTTGTAAATTTATTCTTTTAATCGCCATAAATCACAAACCATTTTCGAAATTGGTAATGCTCAGTAAGGATTTTGGAGTGGAAAGAAGCAGAATTACAGGGATGTATTATATTGGGGAAAGTTGAGGATGGAAAAGAGGACGCATAATTGTGGTGAACTGACGAAAAGTTCTCAGGGAAGTAAAGTATGTCTGATGGGCTGGGTGAACAACTGGCGTGATCATGGTGGACTTGTTTTTATTGATCTGCGCGACCGGTACGGCATAACCCAGGTGGTATTCAACCCTTCGGTAAATAGTCGTATCCATAAAGATGCTCAAAAACTGAGGAATGAGTTTGTTATTGCCCTGCATGGCACCGTTCACATACGACCGGAAGGAACTAAAAATAATAATCTTGCTACCGGTGAAATAGAAGTCGTTGTCAAGGATTTTAAAATACTTAATGCTTCAAAAACAACACCGTTTGAAATTGATAGCGATATACAGATTAATGATGAATTACGATTACAATATCGCTACCTTGATTTAAGAAGACCCGCGTTACGTGCAAATCTGATGCTCAGAAGCAAAGTTTATAAGTACTCACGGGAATATCTGGATTCTTTAGATTTTGTCGAAATTGAAACACCAATCCTGATGAAAAGCACGCCGGAAGGGGCCAGGGATTTTTTGGTACCGAGCAGGAATTATCATGGAAAATTTTATGCTCTGCCGCAATCACCACAAACCTATAAGCAAATTCTGATGATTGCCGGATTTGACCGGTATTATCAGATTGTTAAATGTTTTCGTGATGAAGATTTACGGAAAGACAGACAGCCGGAATTTACCCAGATTGACATAGAAATGTCTTTTGTTGATGAAGATGATGTCATGATGATGGCTGAAGATCTTGTAAAATCAGTCTATGAAAATGTAAAAGGCACAAAATTCAAAGAAAAATTTCTACGGCTGGCATATAATGATGTTATGGAAAAATATGGCTCGGATAAACCGGATCTGAGATTTGCACTTGAGATCAAAGATATCACTAACGTTTTTCAGAATACGGAATTCCGTATTTTTCAACAGATAAATGCGACAAATGGTATTATTGCCGGTCTGGTTGCGGATGACGATCAGTATTTCTCGCGAAAAATTATAGACCGGTTGACTGATTATACAAAATCACTCGGTGCAGCCGGATTAGTCTGGCTGAGAAATCGAAACGGTGTGCTTGAAGGTTCGATTGCTAAACTTTTAAGTGAAGACGAAAAAAGTAAAATTATTTCTGAATTCAGACTCACCGAATCAAATATTGCATTTATTCTTGCCGGTGAGTGGGAGGAAACTCTTTCTATGCTTGGTGAACTGAGATTGCATTTGGGCCACAAACTGAATCTGATTGATCACTCAAAAGATTGTTTTCTCTGGATCGTAGATTTTCCCATGCTGGAATATAATGATGAAGAGCAACGGTATGTGGCACGTCATCATCCATTTACCGCCCCTAAAAAGGTCGATCTGGATTATCTCGAAACAGATCCCAAAAAGGTTCGGGCCCGGGCATATGATCTTGTAATTAATGGTTACGAAATTGCCGGGGGAAGCATTCGTATTCATAATCGGGATCTCCAAAAGAAGGTTTTTCACATGCTGAATATTTCGGATTCTGAATCTGAAAATAAATTCGGGTTTTTACTGACTGCTCTGGAATACGGGGCGCCGCCGCACGGAGGCATTGCATTTGGCCTCGACCGGTTGGTAATGCTCCTGGCAGGCGCCAGCTCTATACGGGATGTAATAGCGTTTCCAAAGACCAGCTCCGGAATGTCTCCCATGGATGGCGCACCAACCGAAGTAGAAAAAAGT
Source organism: uncultured Calditrichota bacterium (assembly GCA_964445625.1). Lineage (GTDB taxonomy): Bacteria > Calditrichota > Calditrichia > JAJRVZ01 > JAJRVZ01 > CAVXXB01. The sequence continues at coordinate 14,879 of CAYULK010000010.1, read as the reverse complement.
CAATTGAATGAATTAGGGCTTTCAATATTGAAAAATAATAGTTAAGTTTGAGTCTTGCGGCCGAAAATAAATATCAAGGTCGCAACAAAGGGGCACTTATTTTTAGTATCTTCCGGTACTTATTCAAATCAGATCGTTATCTGTTTGTGAAATAAATATTCATGGTATAAAGAGTTATACTTGACAATTAAAAACTAATTTATTAGCTTAAAAAAGTTATTTATATACTAACCATTTGAGGAGGCTCTTATAATGAAGTTATTTTCATCAAAGCTAAGGCTTTTACTGGCTCTGTTTATGGTTGCCGGCCTTATGACTGCTTGCAGTTCTTCGCCTGACGAAGAGCAGATTAAGATGTTGGAGGAAACTAAAACTGCGGCATTGGCAGCAGAACAAACTCTGGCTGATAAAAAGCAAGAGGCTAGTGATTTAGAAGCCAAATGCCAGGCAAAGAAACAAGAACTGGAAAAAGTAAAAACAGAAAAAGCAATGGTTCTGCAAAAATTAGAAGCCAAAAAGGCAGAAGGTTAATAAAAACCCGGCTATTTATTTAGGAGGCACCAAATATGAAATTAATGAGTTTAATACTAATCGTTCTAATTGGTTCATCATTTCTCTTCGCACAGTCTTATAACTACGAAGAGATGGATATGGATCAATACAACGCTCTCCTGCAAGAATGGCAGGGACGTCTGGATGCTGCACAAAAGGCAATTACAGATGAGGATGCACGTCTGGCAGAGGCAACAAAATGTAATGAAGAGAATCAGGCAGCAATCGACAAAGAGTGGGATGAGATCTTTGCAGCACTGGGTTCATCGCGCGAAGAAAATGAAGAGTTTAAAAAACAAATCGCTGCACTCCGTTCGGATGCCAATGCCATGCTTAGCATGACACCGGATGAAATTTATCGCAGAAAAAATGAAATCCCGGCTTTCAAGGAACATCATGCTGAAATGAATACGAATAACCTGGCTTTATTATCGGAAAACGAAGCCGCATTGAGCAGTATTGAAAGCCTGATCATGCAAATCGAAGAAAAAGGGAAACCGGCAGAGCCAGATACATACACCGTCATGCGTGGCGATTTTCTATGGAATATTGCAGGTAAATCCAATATCTATGGTGATGTATATGCCTGGATGAGAATCTATACCTCAAATACAGATCAGATTAAAGATCCTGACCTAATCTACACGGATCAAATATTCCGGATTCCAAGAGATGTTGGCCCGAATGAATATCTGGTACAAAAAGGTGAATTCTTATCAAAAATTGCCGGATATTCAAATGTTTATGGCAGCCCGTTCCAGTGGCAAAAACTTTATGAGGCCAATAAGGGAGTTGTTGCCGATCCTAATGTGATTTATCCCTATACAGTTTTAAATGTACCGCGTTAAAAATTATTTGCTACAGTAATTATTATTTTACTGGATAATAATATAAAAGCTCTTAATCGGAAGATTAAGGGCTTTTTTTTGCTATATTATGATTGTCCCCGGGAGATATTTACCTTCTTCCGGGGAAATCTGTATATTTATGGAATTATGCAACGGCCTTTTATGGAGTAGTGTCTTGAGTTTGAATTTGGATAGAGAATTTAGTATTCAGGGAACTGATCCACTGGTGTTTAGTGGTGTAAATGATCGTAATTTTAAAATTATCGAAGACAATTTTAATGTCATGCTGATTGCACGCGGTGATATAATTAAAATATCCGGGGAGAAAGATCAGGTAGGACAGGTTGAAAGCCTGATGAGTGAAATGGTGTTTATGATAAATGCAAACAAAAAACTCAGTCGCCCCGATCTTTTAACTGCAATAAACGTAATTAAGGGGGAATCCGTAAATAATGACAATCAGGCGAAGAAGAAAAAGGATGAATTAAATTCTGTTGTTTTGTTTACTCCATTTGGATATGTGAAACCGAATACCCCCGGTCAGATTCAGTATGTTAGCGATGTGGGAAAGAATGATATCGTATTCTGTATCGGTCCGGCAGGCACAGGAAAAACTTATCTGGCTGTGGCGCTTGCAGTCTCATATCTGAACAAGAAGCAGGTAAGCAAAATAATCCTTTCACGACCAGCCGTTGAAGCCGGTGAAAGCCTTGGGTACTTACCGGGGGACTACCGTGAAAAAATTAATCCATACCTGAGCCCGTTGTATGATGCGCTCACTGATATGCTTCCGGGTGATGTATTGCGAAAATATCTGGAACAGGGTGTGATTGAGGTCATCCCACTTGCTTTTATGCGCGGGAGAACATTTAACAATGCTTTTGTTCTGCTGGATGAAGGTCAAAATTGTACATTCTTGCAAATGAAAATGTTTCTGACCCGGCTTGGTTTTAATTCAAAATGCATCATTAATGGCGATGTGACTCAAATAGACTTACCCAAATCTTCTGATTCCGGACTCGTTAGTATACAAAATATTCTTGCTAATATTGATGGCTTAAAATTTGTACATCTTGATGCCCGGGATGTCGAAAGACATAAACTGGTAAAAGATATAATTAATGCATATTCCCGAGAAAAAAGCAATAAATCCAATTAACCTCATTCTTGAATTAAAAATATAAAACAAGTAAATTATATGTTTAAATTTAATCGATTTAGGAGTGACATATGAGCTCTTTACAAGATGTGGTCATTGTCAGTGCTGTTCGTACTCCTGTTGGATCATTCCTTTCCGCGCTTAGTGGTTTTACCGCCCCACAACTCGGCAGTATTGTTATTAAAGAGGCTATAAAAAGGGCCGGAATTAAGAATGAAGAAGTTGATGAAGTTATTATGGGTAATGTCCTCGCAGCCGGCGAGGGACAGGCACCTGCAAGACAAGCTGCACTGGGCTCCGAACTACCGGTTTCTGTCGAGTGTCTGACTATAAATAAAGTATGTGGTTCCGGTCTTAAATCAGTTATGCTTGGCGCACAGGCGATCATGCTCGGAGATGCGGAAATTATTGTTGCCGGTGGAATGGAAAGTATGAGTAATGTCCCCTATTATCTGCAAGGTGGCCGGGATGGTCTTAAAATGGGACATAAGAAACTGGTTGATGGGATGATTCATGATGGCCTCTGGGATGTATATAATGATTATCATATGGGAAGTGCTGCAGAATTATGTGCCAGAGAATGCAATATCAACCGGGACCGGCAGGATGAGTTCAGTCGTATGAGTTATGAACGGGCTATATCTGCTCAGAAAAAGGGATTGTTTTCAGATGAGATAATACCGGTAAATATTCCCCAACGCAAGGGTGAACCGATCGTCTTTGCAGATGATGAAGAACCAACCCGCGTAAATTTTGATAAAATTTCCAAATTAAAGCCGGTATTTGAAAAAGATGGTACAGTAACCGCGGCCAATGCTTCATCGATTAATGATGGCGCTGCTGCGTTGGTGATCATGTCTAAAGATAAAGCAAAAGAGCTCGGTGTTAAGCCGTTGGCAAAAATTGTTGCCCAGGCATCGGCCGCAAAAGAACCGGAATGGTTTACGACTGTGCCCGCGGATGTGATACAAAAAGTGTTGAAAAAAGCAGAAATGACGGTGGATAATATTGATTTGTTCGAAATTAATGAGGCATTCGCTGTTGTATCGCTTGCCGTTAATGACATTGTCGGTTTAGATGCGGAAAAAGTAAATGTTCATGGCGGTGCTGTCGCTCTTGGACATCCAATTGGGGCAACGGGTGCAAGAATTTTAGTAACATTGCTATATGCCCTGCGCAGGTATAATAAGAAATATGGTCTGGCAGCTCTGTGCATTGGTGGTGGCGAAGCATCGGGCATTATTGTTGAGATGTAATCTTTAGGAGGGGAATATGTCGGTTAAAAATATTGCCGTTATTGGCGCCGGTACTATGGGTAATGGAATTGCGCATATATTTGCGGCGAAAGGATACATGGTATCACTGATCGATTTAAATCCGGACATATTAAAAAAGGCATTAAATGTTATTGAAAAAAATCTGGATCGTCAGATAAAAAAGGACATTATCAGCGAGAAACAAAAACAAGAGACATTGAGCAACATTACTTTGCAAAAAGATTATCAATCTCTGACCGAGGTATCGCTGGTAATTGAGGCGGTTAGTGAGGATGTGGCTATTAAAACCAAAATCTTCAGAGAACTGGATGAAATATGTCCTAATGCCTGTATTCTGGCATCAAATACATCATCAATTTCAATTACAGAATTAGCAGCGGTTACCAGGCGGGCTGATAAGGTAGTTGGCATGCACTTTATGAATCCGGTACCTGTGATGAAACTCGTCGAGATCATCAGAGGACTGGCTACATCTGATGACACCTATGAAACCGTTAAAAAGATGGCTCAGGATTTGGATAAATTTCCGGTTGAAGTGAATGACTCTCCGGGATTTATATCAAATCGAATATTAATACCTATGATAAATGAGGCTGTTTTTTGTTTAATGGAGGGTGTGGCAAGCCGTGAGGCAATTGATCAGGTTATGAAACTGGGGATGGCCCATCCAATGGGACCACTGACACTGGCAGATTTTATCGGTCTGGATGTTTGTTTATCTATCCTGGAAGTTTTGAACGCCGGGCTTGGTGATCCAAAATATCGTCCCTGTCCTTTGCTGAAAAAAATGGTGGCTGCCGGTTACCTTGGCCGGAAAACCGGGAAGGGATTTTACGATTACAGTTAAAACCGGAAAGAAAAAATTGAAGCGCTCACAGGAGCGTGAATATGCCTTGCAAATTTCGTTTGCCTGTGAAATATCTGGTGATAAAGCACAGGACCAGATTGGCCGATTGTCAGATAGCGATTTGGTTGAATCAACTGAATTTGTGGAACAACTTGTTTCGCTTTATGAATCTCATAAAGATGAAATTGACAACGATATTATCATACATCTAAAGAATTGGGATTTTAATCGCCTGGCCATTATTGACAGGATCATTCTTAGATTGGCGATTATTGAACTATTATATTTACCTGATATTCCGCCGGAAGTATCTATCAACGAAGCCATTGAGTTGGCCAAAAAATATAGCACAGATAAAAGTGATAAATTTATTAACGGTTTATTGGATGCCGTATTTCGCAGACTGAATAAAGAAAAGAGAATCAGTAAAAGCGGTCGCGGACTTGTATCAAAAATGCAACTATAAGGACTAATATGCGGATTGCAATCCTGTCCGATATTCATGGGAATCTTGAGGCGCTTACAACCAATATCAATTATATTGAAAATGACAAAATTGATGAAATTTATTGTCTCGGTGATATTGTTGGCTATGGCTCGAATCCAAATGAATGCATCGAAATCATCGCTGAAAAATGTAAAAAAGTTGTTATTGGAAATCATGATCATGCCGTATTGGGTCTGACTAGTACAGAATATTTTAATGATTTTGCAAAAATTTCAACTTACTGGACCAGAAATATTCTGTCGGAGCAAAACAGAGAATTTCTTGCAGCGCTGGAATTTACACATATTAAAAATGATATCTTGTTTGTACATTCCACACCTTCTGATCCAATGATGTGGCATTATATCCTTTCGGAAATTGATGCACGCCAGGAATTGAGTCATTTTGAACAAAAGGTATGTTTTATCGGACATTCACATTTTCCGATTGTCTTTCATTCCAATGGATTTAGCCGGAAATCAAAGATAACTCTGGAACAAGATGTACGTTATATCGTAAATGTTGGTAGCGTCGGACAACCTCGTGACGGAAATCCAAAGACGTGTTTTTGCATCTATGACGATGAATCAAAAGAAGTAAAATATATACGATTGAATTATGACATCGAGAAAACAAAAGAAAAAATAATTCGGGCAGGTCTGCCTGTGTTTCTTGCTGACAGGTTAACAAAAGGATATTAATGATGTTTATGGAATTAATCACAAAATTGTTTGGCAACAAGCATGATCGTGATACAAAAAAAATAAAGCCGCTGGTTGATGAAATAAACAGCTATAGTGTTGAATATGAAAATCTGGATGAAGAATCATTGAAAAATAAGACACAGGAATTTAGGGAACGTATCGAAAATGGTGAAACATTGGATGACATTCTGCCTGAGGCTTTTGCTGTTGTTAAAGATGTATGCCGCCGTCATGTCGGAAAAACGTGGCCGATTGTCGGTCATGACCAAACCTGGGAGATGATTCCATATGATGTTCAATTGATCGGCGGGGTTGTGCTGCAGGAGGGGAAAATCGCAGAAATGGCTACCGGTGAGGGGAAGACGTTGGTCGCTACACTCCCGACCTACCTGAATGCATTGACCGGCAAGGGTGTTCATATCGTGACGGTAAATGACTATCTGGCACAGCGCGATTCCGAATGGATGGGTGTAATCTATGAATATCTTGGTATGACGGTGGGTGTTATATTGAATGATATGAGCCCTGAACAGCGCAGAGAGGCATATAATTGTGATATCACCTATGGTACCAATAATGAATTTGGATTTGATTATCTGAGAGATAATATGGCAGGTTCCGCAGAAGATATTGTTCAAACCCGTGGGCATAATTATGCAATTGTCGATGAAGTGGATAATATTCTTGTGGATGAGGCCCGGACACCACTTATAATATCAGGGCCGGTCAGTGTCTCAACCCATAAATATGGTGAAATGAAACCCCTGATAGAAAAACTAGTCAACAAACAAAACCGGCTCGTCACCCAGATAATAGCTGAAGGAGAGGCATTTCTAAATGATGATAAATTAATCGAAGCCGGAGAAAATTTTCTTATTGCAGAAAAAGGCGCACCAAAGCACAAAAGACTACAGAAAATATATCAGGATCCAGCCAATAAAAAGCTGGTGCGTGATTCTGAAAATGCCTATCTGCGTGATAAGGGGCAGAATAAAGCCTCTGAAGAAAAATATTTTGGTGATCTGTATTTTATGATTGATGAAAAAAATCATATCATTGATCTGACTGAGAAGGGTCGTAATGAACTGGCGCCAAATGAGCCGGAAATGTTTCTTATACCTGATATGGGTGAGGAAACTGCAAAAATTGAGAATGATCCGGAATTATCCGGTAATGAGAAATTAGAAAAAAAAGCTGAGATGCATCGCATTTTTGGAGAAAGAAGTGAACGCCTGCAGAACATTTCACAATTACTCCGGGCTTATGCATTGTATGAAATAGATAATGAGTATGTAGTCACAGATGGTAAGGTCATGATTGTTGATGAATTTACCGGCCGCATCATGCATGGAAGAAGATACAGCGATGGATTGCACCAGGCAATTGAAGCGAAAGAAAATGTTAAAATTGAGCGTGAAACACAAACCCTGGCAACTGTTACGCTGCAAAATTATTTTCGCATGTATGATAAACTGTCTGGAATGACGGGAACCGCGGAAACCGAAGCCTCTGAATTCTGGGAGATCTATAAACTGGATGTAATCGTAATACCCACAAATGAACCTGTCCGTAGAATTGATTACAACGATCTGATCTATCGTACAAAACGCGAGAAATATAACGCAGTTATTAATGAGATTGAGAGAGTATATAATCATGCGCGTCCGGTGCTTGTTGGTACAATATCAGTGGAAGTATCGGAAACCCTCAGTCGCATGCTAAAGCGTAAAGGGATAAAACATAATGTTTTAAATGCAAAGCACCATAAACAGGAAGCCGAGATAATTCTGAATGCCGGACAACCTGGTGCTGTTACGATTGCAACCAATATGGCCGGGCGGGGTACTGATATTAAACTGGCAAGGCAAATCGTAAAATGTCAGGAGGGGTGTTTCCTGCTGAGAAATGCTACACCTCCGGCAGATATTGATCTAAATGAGTGTGAAGCAAATATACCCTGTGGATTACATATAATCGGTACTGAACGACACGAATCACGGCGTATAGATCGTCAGCTGCGTGGCAGGGCAGGCAGACAGGGTGATCCGGGTTCGTCGCGATTTTTTCTCTCACTCGAAGATGATTTAATGCGCCTGTTTGGTTCTGACCGGATCGCAAATGTAATGAATCGTCTTGGCGCTGAAGAAGGCGAAGTGATTGCTCATCCTCTGATTACCAAATCTATTGAAAAGGCACAGAAAAGAGTAGAGGGCCAGAATTTTGCCATCCGCAAGCGTCTGCTGGAATATGATAATGTAATGAACCAGCAACGTGAGATTATTTATAAGCGACGGGCTGTCGCCCTGCAGGGGGAAGATCCGCGAAAAGAAGTAGATGAAATTCTTGAGGATTTTGTATATACCCGGGTTGATGAATTTATCGATGAAAAATCCCATGCAGAGGATTGGAATATCGATGCGCTGATGGAATCCATCGGATCTGCAATACCGATGGATATCAGGCCGATAAAAGAGAATATTTATTCACTGGATTATGACTCCTTGATTGAAAAAATTATTAGTTCTGCACAGGAGATTTATAATTTTAAAGAGGAGCGGATTGGATCCGAGCGTATGCGCATATTCGAACGATTTCTGATTTTGCGCATAATCGACGATGAGTGGAAAGACCATCTGTATGAGATGGATAGTATGAAGGAGGGAATACATCTGCGTGCCTATGGTCAAAAGGATCCTCTGATTGAATACAAACGTGAAGCATTTATGATGTTCGAAAGTCTGATAGACAGGACCAATGAAAAAACGGTAAATATCCTGTGGAAGTTCGAAGTACCGGATGAAGCCGGACCACGCAGATCACAGCGACCGATGCAAAGAATGCGGACTGTGCACGAAAGTGCTGTTAACCTTGGATTCAATGCCGGCGAAGAATCTGATATTCAGAAGGCATCGCGGGAACGTTCAAATAAAGGACAACCGGTACGTGTGGAACAAAAAGTCGGCCGGAATGATCCCTGTCCGTGCGGTAGTGGTAAAAAATACAAAAAATGTTGCGGAGCGCTTTCCTAGAATTTAATATTTTTCCAATTCACGGTTTACCAGGCTGAGCATAATTGCTTTTTCCCGCATAGGTAAAAATGTGCTTTTAAATCCACCAATTATCAAAGTCTTGATATCATTCATATTTAATTGCGCGTAACGGGCGGCAAGAGCCAGCTCTTTGGTTACTGTCGTGTTTGAAATTAAGCGGTTATCCGTATTGATAGTTAGTCGCAGGCCAAAATCATAATAAAATTTGAGGGGATGCTTTTCATAAGAAACGACTGCTTTGGTCTGAATATTGCTGGTAAGACAAATTTCAAGTGGGATACGGTGATCATTTACATAGTTTAAAAGATCGCCGTCCTCAATCAAACGCGTTCCATGTCCAATGCGGTGAGCACCACAGTAATGTATTGCCTGGTGTATGCTTTCCGGGCCATAGGCTTCACCGGCATGGGCGGTACAATTAACATTATTATTCAGAATACGGTAAAAGGCTTCGCGATGATGTTTGGCCGGATAACTCTCTTCCTTCCCTGCAAGATCAAAACCAACTACCCCTCTGTTTTTATAAGCAATTGCCAGTTCGGCGATCATCATAGAAGTTTCAGGCGAAATATTTCGCATTCCGCATACAATAACGCCGGTCTTTATATCATATTTTTTTTCAGCACGCTTTAAACCATCTAAGACGGCATCGATAATTAGAGTTGCTTTAAGTCCCTTATCTGTGTGTAAAACAGGTGAGAATCGAACCTCCAAATACCAGATATTTTCTCTGGCAGAATCTTCAGCCAGTTCAAATGCAACCCTGGACAGCGCTTCTTCAGTTTGCAATACCTTCAAAACGACGTCAAAGGGCCTTAAATATTCTTCCAGGCTCTTGCAGCGCATTCCCGGTACCAAAATCTTTTTAAGCGCCGCCTGATTAGAGGTCGGCAAATCGACATTCTGTTGCCTGGCGAGATCGACCAATGTGGTGATTCGCAGTGAACCATCAAGGTGCACATGCAAATCGGTTTTAGGCATTAATTTTAATATTCTGGAGTCGATATCCATCCAGGACTAATCCAGTGAATCAGGTAAAATCGCCTGGGTTGTATCAATGATAACCGGTTCTTCATATTGGTCAACAGAAAGATCAAGTCCCAGACTATCGGCAATTGATCCACCGGTTGTACCATCTCCGGATATGACGTCTGTCCCGGGTTGCTGTGAAGCGATCATAATTTCCGGCTGAATGTCTTCTGTGTTAGTGGGGTCGAGTAATTTTTTCTTTGCCAGTGCGGCATAGGGTGATTGTGGGAAAGAATCCATCACCTGGCCATAAGCCTGTTTAGCTTTTTCAATATCATTTGCTTTTGTGTACATAAATCCGGTGCGATATAACGCATAGGCTTTGGTGACATCATCATTACTATTAGGATAAAAAACAGCTTTGCGATAATATTTTGCTGCTTTAATAAAATCTGAAGTTTCGCTTGTTACATTACCGGGATTCCAGACGGCGGCTCCTTCGTAAAATTCTGCGATTTGGACATAGATAAGCGGTACTCTTTCCGGTATAATGTTTTCCTTTAAAACACGCAGCAAAAGATCCAGCTGGTCTTCAAATTTTTCCTTTCCACCCAGCGCCTTGGCCATTACAAGTTGTGCATCCACGTGTAGATCCGAAGTGGGAAAGTTTTCCAATAATATAGTCGCCATTTTAATAGACTCATCATAGTTCTTATTGTCATAAGCAGTCTTAGATCTTGCCAGGATTGACTCCGGTGTTTCTTCATCAAGCACAAAACCTTCCCTGGAACTGCAGGAAAATAAAACAATTATCAAGATAATACAGGTTCCATACATCTTATACATAATCCACCCTCCACCTCAGCATTATTTTATCAATGCCTTGGATATATTAATGGTTTGTAATTTTATTTCATTCAAATTATAGTGACAAACCTCACGGTTTTGCACGACCCACTTTCCATCGACCATGACATGGGTTACTGCATCCTGATTAGTGGAATATACGAGTTTTGCATATATATTATCAAAGGGAATTGTCTGAATTTGTTCAGTTTTAATAAAAGTAAGATCGGCTTTCTTCCCTTTTTCTATGCTGCCAATTTCTTCTTCCAGGTTTAAGGCCCTGGCGCCCTCAATTGTTGCCATTTTAAAAACTTGTTCAGCACCCGGTATTTCAGGCCCGTGTATTGGTTTTTGAATTAAGGCAGCCAGGCGCATTTCCTGGAAGATATTCAGATTATTATTACATGGAGCCCCATCCGCACCCAGGGAAACACTGACACCCGCGGCAAGATAATCAGGGATAGGTGCAATTCCTGAGCCCAGTTTAAGATTACTCGACGGGCAGTGGAGTACCTTTATGTTATTATGTTTTAAAACCTCTTTCTCATTTTGTTGCGGCCATATACAATGGGCCAGGCATAAATTACTTCTTGCGGCGCCAAGTGACTCAAAATAGGCGATATTTCCCATTCCATGGCGATCCAGTATGTATTCGACTTCATAATGTGTTTCCGCCGCGTGTGAATGAAAAGGTATATTATATTTTTCGGCAAGTTTTGCTGTTTCTGTAAGAAGATTTTCAGAACATGACAAAAGAAAACGGGGAGCAAAGGCATATTTAATACGGCCGTCGGCCTTATTGTGCCATTTTTCCAGTAATTCCAGACTTGAATCAATGGATTTCTGCGTTGATTCACTAAGTGAATGTGGAATTTCTCCGGAATCCATCATGGCTTTACCACAAAATGCACGGATACCGCTTTTTTCAATTTCTTCAAACACCACGTCCATATGATGCACGGTTCCCATGTCCATTACTGTAGTGGTTCCGGATAGGAGTAGTTCACTGATCCCGAGCTGCGCACTCAATCTTAGTGATTCCGGACTGAGGCTTCCTTCCAGTGGCCAGATTTTTTCTTTTAACCATCTGATCAATGGTAAATCATCAGCCAGATTTCTAAATAGTGTCTGGCATAGATGGATATGTGTTTGGACGAATCCGGGTACGATAATAAAACCGCCGGCATCGAAACTCGGTATGTCTGAAGATAAATTTTTTGGATTTATGTCTTGGATCAGATTGTCTTCTATTAGCAGGCTGCCTGTAAATATGTCCGCCTGTTCGTTCATGGCAACAATCAAACCATTCTTGATAAGCAGCAAAATATTGCTTCCGGGATATTTATAAATGATTTTTACGAGGAATATAAAACAGCGGGTAGATATTTGCAAGCGAATTCAGCAAGACAAAACTGGCGTTCTCCCCATTTTCAACATCCAATATCCAACACTCAAATCCAATCTCCAAGGATAAGACAACCTATACGGCATAATCAATCAAACGCTCTTGCAAATCAATTGTTTGTCCGGGGTGATTTAATTTCCAGAATGTAAACCGGTTATGTGAAAATAATCGCGTAGTATGCTTGATATAAAAATTGTTAATGAGTAAATTATAATTCTTTTGTATAATTAATCAATTTGATGTTAAAAGGAGATAGAGTATGAGTATTAAAGTTGCTATAAATGGATTTGGCCGGATCGGCAGACTTGTTTTTAAAGCTGCACAATATGATAAAGAAGTTGATATTGTTGCTATAAATGACTTGACTGATGCCAATACACTGGCCTATTTACTCAAGTATGATTCGATTCACGGCCGATATCCCGAAAAAGTATATCATGATGGAGAGTATCTGGTTGCCGGCGATCGTAAGGCAAAAGTTTTGGCGGAACGCGATCCGGGTAATTTACCCTGGGCGGATTATAATGTAGATGTTGTTGTAGAAGCCACAGGTGTATTCAGAAAAAGATCCCAGATTGAAAATCATTTAAACCAGGGCGCCGGAAAGGTTGTCTTAACCGTACCTGCAAAAGATGAAATTGATAACACTATTGTGCTGGGCGTAAATGACGCAGACCTTAAGGCCTCTGACAAGATTGTCTCTAACGCATCCTGTACAACAAACTGCCTGGCTCCCGTCGTCAAAGTGTTGAATGATTCATTTGGTTTCAAGCGCGGAGTTATGACCACAATTCATTCCTATACAAATGATCAGAAAATTCTCGATTTGCCGCATTCAGATTTGCGTCGTGCCCGTGCGGCCGCAATAAGTATGATTCCGACAACCACAGGTGCTGCCCGTGCGGTTGGCAAAGTGATTCCCGAATTGAATGGAAAAATTGACGGTGTTGCTATTCGGGTGCCGACCAGTGATGGCTCAATTGTTGATCTTGTAGCTGAACTTGGAAAGGATGTAACGGTTGATGAGGTGAATGCCGCAATGAAGACTGCTGCAGATGGGCCAATGAAAGGAATCCTTGAGTATTGTGTCGATCCGATTGTATCAATCGATGTTGTAGGCAATCCACATTCCAGTATTTTTGACAGCCTGTCTACATTGGTGATGGATGGAAACTTGGTCAAGGTGTTTTCATGGTACGATAATGAGTGGGGTTATTCAAGTCGTACTCTTGATCTTGTCAAGAAAATGGCCAAACTTGGTTAATATATAATATTGAGTTTTTCTATATCGAGGGCTGCCGGTTGGCAGTCCTCTTTTTTTATGGAGAATGTATATATGTCAAAAAGAACAATTGACGAATATAATTTCAAAAATAAAAAAGTGTTAATGCGCTGTGATTTTAACGTACCGCTGGATGCTGAGTTGAATATTTCTGATGATCGCAGAATAGTATCGTCCTTACCCTCCATTAAAAAGGTGATTGCAGATGGTGGTGCTCTGGTCCTCTGTTCCCATCTGGGAAGGCCAAAAGGTGAGAGGAAACCGGAAATGAGTCTTAAACCGGTAGCAGAAAGCCTTGGTAAGTGGTTGAATATGCCGGTAAATCTGGCACCGGACTGTGTGGGAACTGCGGTTGATGATCTAAAGCAATCACTGAAAGCGGGTGAAGTATTATTACTGGAAAACCTGCGATATCATAAAGAGGAAACGGAAAATGATAAAAATTTTGCTGCGGAACTGGTCAGCGGTGTAGATGTGTTTGTGAATGATGCCTTTGGCACTGCACACAGGGCGCATGCTTCTACAGAAGGTGTAACTCATTTTATTGATGATTGTCTTGCCGGTTATCTTATTGAAAAAGAATTAAAATTCCTCGGCGAGGCCATTAATAGTCCAAACCGTCCTCTGCTGGCAATTTTGGGCGGTGCTAAAATCTCCGGTAAAATTGATGTTATAAGAAGTCTGTTTGGTAAGGTCGATCAGTTAATCATAGGCGGTGGCATGACCTATACATTTTTCAAAGCACAGGGTATGGAAATAGGAACATCCTTGCTGGAAGAAGATCGCATAGAGATGGCCAAAGAATTATTAGCTGAGGTTAAGGAAAAGTCAATTGATTTGATACTACCGGTCGATGTGATTATAGCTGATAAATTTGATAATGAAGCACAAATTAAACAAGTTTCGAAAGATGAGATTCCGGCTGGCTGGATGGCTCTGGATATCGGACCAAAAACAATTGAAATATTCAGCCAAAAAGTAATGGCCGCAAAGACCGTTATCTGGAATGGTCCGATGGGTGTATTTGAAATGCCAAATTTTGCAAAAGGAACGCGGGCGATTGCGGAAGTACTGGCTCAGGCAACGGAGGCAGGTACAACCACTGTGGTTGGCGGAGGAGATTCAGCTGCCGCTATTTCACAATTTGGACTCGATGATCAGATCTCGCATATATCCACAGGTGGTGGGGCATCATTGGAATTTCTGGAAGGTAAACCACTTCCCGGTATCGAAGCCCTGACCGATAAATCATGAATTCGTAATAAATAATTGGTATTGATATCGAAAATTGAGAACCAGTAGCGAGTAACGAGCGGCAAGTCTTACTCTGGGCGTTCTACCTTCTCGGCCTGCCCGCCTCAGGCGTGGCTAAGTCGGGGGGTGTCTTTTTACAATACTTTTATTGATTGTATCCTTAACTCAGTAAAAACTGGTTAAGTTCAATGATATTAAC
>CAYULK010000009.1:12753-27362 GCA_964445625.1 uncultured Calditrichota bacterium | reverse complement strand
CTTGTGTATATACAGAAACCATTACTTTTGCTGAGTTAAAGCTATAATCAGTAAAAATATATTAATATGAGGCCAGAGATGAATAGCTCAAAAATAGTGGTAGTCGGAAGTTCAAATACAGATATGATAGTTCAATTAGAAAAAATTCCGGTTCCCGGTGAAACTGTTATCGGAGGAATTTTTTCGAGTGCAGCCGGTGGTAAAGGAGCAAATCAGGCTGTTGCTGCTGCACGTGCCGGTGGAAATGTCTCGTTTGTAGCACGGGTTGGTGACGATATGTTTGGTCAACAGGCCATTGAAGGATTTAAAAAGGATAATATTGATGTTCAGAATGTTTTAACTGATGCTGATGAACCATCAGGCGTGGCTTTGATCTTTGTCGACAAAGTTGGTGAAAACAGCATCGCGGTCGCATCCGGGGCAAATACGAAGCTGTCCGTGGAAGATGTGGAGCAGACAAGAGATATAATTGGTTCGGCTCATGTCGTTTTGATGCAATTGGAAACACCCGTGGAAACTATCCGTGCAGCCACAAAAATTGCAAAAAGTAAAAACGTTAAAGTGATCCTGAATCCGGCGCCGGCACAAAAACTTGAGGATGAATTGCTTTCCTTGCTTGATGTGATTACGCCCAATGAAACAGAAGCAGAATTACTAACCGGCATCAAAGTAGACGATGTTGAAAGTGCCAAAACGGCAGGTAAGAAATTGCTGGAAAAAGGCTTGGAAACAGTTATTGTTACTCTGGGAAGTAAAGGCGCGTTACTTGTGACGGAGATGGAAACTGAACTAGTTCCGGGTTATAAAGTGAAAGCAGTCGATGCCACTGCAGCCGGTGATACTTTTAACGGCATATTAGCGGTTGGAATATCAGAAGGAAAAGATATGAAGGAGGCCATCAGGTTGGCAAATGCCGGTGCGGCATTGTCTGTAACAAAACTCGGTGCCCAACCATCTGCTCCCGATAGAGAGACGATTGAAAAATTTTTACATAGTGACGTCGAACGATCTGAAGTAACAGCGGTGTGGGCCTAAATAAAGATGTTTGGTATATCCCAGAGTATGAGTTTTAAAATGATAAAGAAAATATGTTATTTCCGAATCACTATAAAATAATTTTTATTTTTGTCATTTTTTTTCATTCAGAATTGACGGCTCAGTTATATTCTGATTCAAATATTCTCAATTCCGGTGAAAGTCAAATAATTCTTGCTCAAAGGAAAAGAGAGTGTAAGGATGTACGTGATGATTTGCAGGGCAGGGCCGGGTTATTAGTCAGTGAGATAAAAAAATCGGGAATGTATCCAAATATTGATCCACCGGCTTTTAAAAACGGATCGGAAATTCTCCCGACAGATATTTATAATTGTCCGGAAAATTTTTCTCTTAATATAACATTTCTATTTCCTCAGCCCGGAATAATTTACTTTACCACAGATGGCACGGATCCCAGAACATGGGATTTGACCGGTAATGTATCTTCTGGTGCGACCCAGATCTCGGGTATAGATACGACAATTTCAATTTCGAAGACCACGGTAATAAAAGCGCGGTTAAAAAACTCGAGTGTCTGGAGTGCGCTTCAGGAACTAAAAATCATTCCTGAAAATACATCGCCGGTCGTAATTACGGAAATCAATTACGATTCTGAGGCCGACTTTGATACTGAAGATTGGGTGGAACTTTATAATAACAGCGATGCGGACATTTTACTGGCCGGCTGGAGTTTGAAAGACTCAAATGACACCAATATTTTTATTTTTGGTTCACAAACAATACTGAAAAGTAATTCTTACATGGTTGTTAGCCGTGATACCTCGGATTTCAAATCGTTCTTTCCAAGTGTTGATAATCTTGTTGGTAACTTTGATTTTAAACTGAGTAATGACGGGGACATGGTTCGGATTTTTAGTAAGAGTAATTTATTGATCGATTCAGTTCATTATGATAATGAAACGCCCTGGCCGCTGGCTGCGGCAGGAACAGGTTCCACCTTAGAATTGATTGATCCTGACTATGATAATACACTGCCCGAAAACTGGCAGGCATCAAAACTTTTTGGCACACCGGGAGGTGATAAATATTCATCGCCAATAACCAGGGTAACGCAAGAGCAAGATTCTCAAAATATTCCGCAAATCTTTCGATTATCACAAAACTATCTAAATCCTTTTAATCCAACAACACACCTAAAATATAATATAGCAAAAGCAGGCGTTGTCACACTTAAAATCTTTAATATAGCCGGACAGGAAATTACCACGTTGGTGAATGAATTTAAAAATCCAGGAACATATTCGACAACTTGGACAGCCAAAGACATTGCCAGTGGAATATATCTGTATCAGTTAAGAACAAAAGAATTTTCGGCTACAAAGAAATTTGTACTAATAAAATAGTATCATATGATACTAACTATAAATGAGCTTCCGGCGATGCAGGTTTTTAGCATAAGTTGTGTGTCTCTGGAATGATGATAACCGAGGATCATCACGCCCATATGTCCACTCGCAATACGGTGAGCTGCACATGGGACAGGGACAGGCTTCAGGAACAGCGGCGGCCCTTTGTGCTGCAAAGAATTGTCGTACTAGAGAGCTTAAGTATAAAGTCCTGCGTAAAACATTGGAAAAAGATGGTGTATATTTTGAGAGCTGATGGCGACAATTTTATACATTTTTGGTGTTAGTTGCAGAATCATCTTTTTATTTGACCAAACTGTTATGAAATTATAAAAGGAGACATTCCCTTTGAATAAATCATTAATATTAACTTTATTGGCATTGGTTGGCTACTCAATAAAAGCTAATGCCCAAAATGATTTACAAATATTGAGTTTTAACGGCGATACAGGTTATGAACATGAATCCAAGTCGGACGCGGATTCGATGATGGTTGATCTTGGTAAAAAAAATAATTGGAATATAACATTTTCTTCTGATCCTGCATTCTTTACAACTTCAGATTTATCAAAATACGATGTAATTGTTTTCAATAATAACTGTGGCACTGATGGTGCGATATTTAATACGGATGAACAAAAAAGTTTTCAAAAATATATCCGTTCCGGAGGAGGATTTGTGGCGATCCATTGTGCCGGAGCCATCTGGCATGAAACGGGTGACTTTAAGGAATGGTATGAAAAACTGGTCGGGACGAAATTAGTTGCGCATCCGCACGTTCAAAAAGGAAAACTGATCATAGAAAACAGAAATCATATCAGCACGCTGCATCTACCTGTTGACTGGGAAGTTACTGATGAATGGCACTACTTTAATAATAATCCTCGGGAAAATGTAAACGTCTTAATTTCTTTGGAAGAAAGCTCATATATAGGCAAGGAAAAAATGAACGGCGATCATCCGGTGACCTGGTACCATGAATATGATGGAGGACGTTCTTTTTTCACTACGTTCGGGCACATCAAAGAAACTTTTGAGGATGAAAATTTTCGTCAAATTGTTGTTGGTGGGATAAAGTGGGCCGCCAAACTGGATGGAGAGTATGATTTTGAACCGATCCAAAAAAATTTGATGCTCGATCTGAACGCTGATAAAGATGTGTATGTTGAAGATGGAAATGGAGTGAGCATATGGACGAATCAGGTCGCATCCAGTCCGGCGAAGCATTTCACGAAAAGAGATTCAGGCCGTACGATAATTGGTTCGGGAAGACCCGGGTTAAAGATAAACTCACCGGACATCAGAGGTCACAATACCATGATATTTTACAGGCAGGAGCTCGTTAATCACCAGGAAGATGTATTTGATCACTTGTTGACCGGGAGCGGATACACCTGGTTCGCAGTGTTGGCACCCTATACTCAATTAATCGAACTCGAGGATGTAAACTCGTTTTTTGGAAACTTGAAAAACGGGGATAAGTATGAAGGAATCTGGGGCTGTCTGACCGACGGCAATCGTCCCTGGATTGGATCGCGGAGTGGTAAAACATTCGGACGCTGGGATGTGAACAATCCGATGGTTCTCGCGGAAGACAGTTTGGAGACCGATCGATATTATCTGATAATGGGAAGAATGGGTGCGGGAACCGGGCAAGTGAATATCGAACTTTTTATTAATGATTCGGAGACTCCGGCGGCTTCCAGTCCTTATCCGGTATTTTCTGAGACGAATGCATCTAAAATGGTCATTGGGCAGGAGAGGGACGCCGTCAACCACCCCGGACGCGAATCATTCAGCGGTGAACTTTCGAGATTCCTGTTGTATGACAGGCCGCTTTCCGATGAGGAGATGAAAATTATGGTTAATAAATTGATGATGGATTATGATATTCATGAATAGGAACCCCAAGTTTAGTTGAAATAACTCATGGAGGGACTTACAAATGAAATATGAGAAGAAATTAAATATTGCAATTATTGGATTAGGTTTTGGCGCTGAATTCATCCCGATTTATCAGAACCTTCCCGATACTAATATGTATGCCATATGCCAGCGAAACAAAGCAAATCTGGATCAGACTGGTGATGCCTTTGGTATTGAGGTACGATATACAGATATTCAGGAATTACTAAAAGATGACAAGATTGATGCGGTTCATATCAATTCTCCCATACATCTCCATGCCCAGCAGAGTATTGATTCACTCCGTGCGGGAAAGAATGTGGCGTGTACTGTTCCAATGGCTACAACAGTAGATGAATGTACTGCCATAGTAAAAGCACAGCAAGCGTCGGGCAAGAAATATATGATGATGGAAACAACGGTGTACTCCAGAGAATTTTTATATGTACAGGAAATGCTGAATAAAGGAGAGTTAGGCAAAATACAATTTCTGAGAGCCGCCCATCACCAGGAAATGGCTGGTTGGCCGGGCTATTGGGAAGGATTACCCCCTATGCATTATGCAACTCATTGTGTCGGGCCTTGTCTCGCACTGGCTAAACGAGAAGCCGAATATGTCTCTTGTCTGGGATCGGGGAAAATCGATGAAAATCTGATTAAAAAATACAACTCTCCCTTTGCCATCGAAACATGTCATATAAAATTAAGAGATTCCGATCTATCTGCTGAGATAACCAGATCATTATTCAATACCGCCCGTGAATATGTGGAAAGCTTTGATGTGTATGGCAGTAAAAAATCATTTGAATGGCAACAGACTGAACATAATAATCCGGTAGTTTTTAAGGGAGAAGAAGCAACACGGGTAAAAGTACCGGATTATGCACATTTGCTACCAGAAGGTATCAGGCAATTTACGACCAAAGGGATTTATGACCTGGAAGAAAATACGCATCTATCGTTTAAGCAGGGATCCGGTCATGGCGGTTCGCACCCGCACCTTGCCCATGAATTTATTATGAGCATTGTCGAAAACAGAGCCGCATTCCCAAATGCACCACAATCGGCAAATTGGACGTCCGTTGGCATATTAGCTCACGAGTCTGCCATGAAGGGTGGAATTAAGAAAGACCTGCCAGAATATTAGAATACCACAAAATATTAACAGATTAGCTAAAAACAATGAGGGCTCACCAATGAGTGATAGGTCAAGTAAACATCTTTTTTATGCTAGTTGCCTTTCTTTGATGTCAGCCGCATTAATCTTTATTTCCAGGGAACATCTCGGTCATATTCTTATTCAGGAGGAGAGCATACTTACCAAGATTGAGTTTGGGGATATATCAGGATGGGCCTTCAAAGGAACTGCTCTGGCTCTCCTTATTTTTTCACCGCTCATAGATCGGTTAGGATTAAAACAGGGGATGGTTACAGCCTGGTTTTTTCAGGTAGTTGGAATTGTCGGTTTTGTGGTAAGCACTGATCCGATGGTTATGTTAATATCCATGACCTTGGCAGGTTTTGGCTGGGGACTCTTGGAGGTTACGATTAATCCACTTTGTGCGGCTCAGTTTCCAGATCAAAAAACAAGAATGCTCAATATTTTACATGCCTGGTGGCCCGGTGGATTAATCGTTGGTGGATTGGTCTGCACATTTTTCCTCGATGCCATATCCGCACCCTGGCAGGTATATATGTTAATAATGCTGCTCCCGGTTATACTCTACGGTATGCTGATATTCAAGATCAAATTTCCTGAAACAGAGCGTGTAGATGCCGGTATATCAAACAAGAAAATGTTTCGTTCCGCAATAAAACCCGGCTTCCTCATACTGTTGTTTGGTATGTCATTGACTGCATCCGCAGAATTAGCACCCGGGCAGTGGCTGGAAACGACTTTTAAAGAATATGCCAATGCAAGCGGCACCATGATACTGGTGTATGGCAGCTCATTAATGTTTATTCTGAGATTTTTTGCCGGGCCGCTGGCAAAAGCCATCAATCCAATCGGCATAATGACGGTATCATGTTTTCTGGCTTCAATTGGATTATATATGCTTTCCCAGGCTGCTGAAATGCAGAGTATTGTATTCATATATTTATCTGCTACTGTGTTTTATCTGGGGGTTTGTTATATGTGGCCCACAATGTATTCACTTGCTGCTGAATTGTATCCTGGTGGTGGTGGATTAACCATTGGCCTGATCGGATTTATTGGCATGTTGGGTGTGAGTGTATGGATACCGCAAATTGGAACATTAGGAGTAACTTATGGCCTGACCACAGCTTTTTCAATTGTCTCCATTTTGCCGGCCATTGCATTTTTAGTATATCTGGTATGGTGGATAAAACTGGGTCGGACAGGTGGTTATCAAATTGTAAACCTTAATAAAAGCAATTAGAACAGTATCATATAATCCAGATCATACTTTTTCAGAGTATTGATATGGGTAATATTGCATTAATATTTAAAGGAGATAAGTATGATAATAAGGTTAATCGTAAACATTTCAATAATGTCCCTTGCTTTTTGGATGCTGGGATGTTCCGGTGAGCAAAAGACTGAGACCAATGCCGCGGTTTCTCTATTTGATGGTAAAAGTTTTGCTGGCTGGGAAGGTGATTTGAACTGGTTTCGCACCGAAGATGGTTCCATTGTTGCCGGCTCGCTTGAAAAGGAAATTCCGCACAATATGTTCCTGTGTACCACAAAAGAATTTGGTGATTTTGAATTAAAAATTGAAGCCAAACTTGTTGGACCTGGTGACAATTCAGGAATCCAGTTCAGAAGCCGTCGTATTCCCGGAACAACTGAGGTCAGCGGATACCAGGCGGACATGGGTGGTCCAATCGGAGACTTTGGCGTGGTATGGGGCAGTCTTTATGATGAGGCACGACGAAATAAAATGTTAGTAACTGCAAATCAGGAAGATATAAAAAAAGCATATCGACCACACGACTGGAACGAAATGGTCTTAAAATGTAAAGATAACCATATTCAAGTCTGGGTAAATGGGTACCAATCCGTTGATTATACTGAGGACGATGACTCTATAGCTAAAACGGGAATTATTGGCTTCCAAATTCATGCCGGCGCTCCGACGGAAGTCTGGCTAAGGAATATAACCTTGACCGAACTATAATATCGTTCGGTTCTTGATCATAGATGAGCGTATAACAACGGCCATTGGCCTCAGTCGTCAGCGAAGTAGAATTGAAATTTTGATGGGATGATCCTGTCTTAAAATAAGAAACGTCTATTCATATAATGGAAACTTACGATATTGCAATATTTACATTACAACACAAGATAGGAGATCCGTTATGAAAATCAAAAAAAACGTTTTGGTTGTATTTACGCTAACTACGCTTCTTATGTGTCTGGCTTGTGCAGACAAAGACTCGAATTCTAAATCTGAAGTGAATGAAAATGCCAAGGTGGTGGGAATTCCGGTCATTTATGAAACGGATATGACACTGGATGTGGATGATGTTGGTGCGTTGGCGGTGCTGCATGGATTACAAACAGAGGGTAAAGTGAACCTTCTTGGCGTCTGCTACAATGAAGTACATCCCTTGGCACCGGATGTGATCGATGCAATTAATACCTACTATAATCGCGGCACAATTCCCATTGGTATTTACAAGAAAGATTTAGCTAAGCCAGACCCGTCCGATTATTTCAGCGCCGAACGTGAATTTGATGTGGATAACATGAAGCATGATTCGTTTGATAATATTGTGGCCGAAGCTGTGCCGGTATATAAACATTTACTTATAACTCAGGCTGACAGTTCTGTTGTCATTATCAGTGTTGGCTTTCTCAATAACTTGCATGATCTGTTAAAAGACCCTGAGGGCTTCGAACTTGTTAAGAAAAAAGTCAAACTATTGGCAATAATGGGTGGGTTACATAATGACGGTTTTAACCTTTCGCGACATGACCTTGTAGATCAATCTCAATATGTTATAGAAAACTGGCCGGGTACTTTGGTTACTACACATGTGGGTGGAGATATGATAACTGGTGAAACTCTGACCAGTACTACTCCTGTATACAATCCGGTTAGACGGGCATTCGAATTGGAATGGCATCAGGGACCCAATATTGGCCGCTCCAGCTGGGACGAGGTGACCGTACTATATGCGGTATATGGCACCAAATATTTTAAAGAGGACTGGGACGGCGGAGGTGGCAGTCTGCGCAATGGGTACACCTGGACCTTCAGTAAAGGCCACAGGGGATATGCCGCGCCAAAGGACGATAATGAAGTCGAAGATGAAATAGAACGACTAATGACCCTGGCGCCCTAATCGTGTATTTTATCTTCTTTGGTGCATTGGTGCTGGAACAGGGAGATATAATCAACCAAAGAGATTCTGTTAAAAAAACAGTAAATATTTTTAACGTAAACTGGAAATTACATTGGATTTTCTGGATGAAGGGAGTCCTGCACTTAATGCTTACCAACGATTAATAGTTACAGTAGATCCATAGATCATTGATAATGATGTGAAGAATATTAACAATTATTAAATGAATACTTAATATAAGTCGTTTTATTATGAAAATCGAAAAATTTGTTATGGTTGTTTTTACTTTAATAGCGTTTTTCGCATTTGCTTCCTGTAAAGACAGTGGGCCGGAATCGGATAATGACAATGATGCCAGCACGTATCCAGAGATAGAGGTCATTCTCTATTGATGAGAAGGAGTCATTAAAATGAGAAAATTAATTTTTTATTCGATCGTCATTCACTTCTTATTCCTGGGATGTCTGGAGACTGAAAATAATGGTAAAATGAACCGTTATTATATAAATAGTAAAACCGGAAATGATACAAACAGCGGGATTTCTATCAATGCACCCTGGAAAAGTCTCAAAAAATTGGAAGAGATCGCTTTTAAACCCGGGGATAATATTTTGTTTGCTAAAAATACAAGCTTTCAGGGAGGTATAATATTTAAATCATCTGGTTGCAATCAGAAGCCAATTATAATAAGCAGCTATGGTGAGGGATTAGCTCCTTCTTTCAGCAATCCGGATCAAAATGAGCGGAATGGAAATGTTTTTCAAATAAGTGGCAGCCATATTATTATCGATGGTTTATCCTTTTCAAAATGTGCGGATGCTAACTCTAAAAATGGTAAATCAGTTTTGGAAGTTGGGGCCATTTTTACCCAAACCGGAGCTGACCATATTATAATAAAAAATTGTGAATTTACTGATTGTCCAATCGGTGTAAATATTACCGGACAGCACAGTTTAATCACCAATAGCATATTTAAAGATTGTAATCGCTTTCTTGCTGCGCCTAGTTGGGGTCCATTGGGAATCGTAATAGCGAATGCTTATAACGAGATTTCGTATAATACTTGTTCGAACTATGTGAAAATTGGTGGGAATTACGGGGCCGATGGCGGTTTTATTGAATTAGATGACCGATACTTTGGCACAAAAGTACATGACGTCAAGATCCATCATAATAAATCAATTGATAATATGGGATTCCTGGAAATTGAAACAAATATTGAAGGGGATAATATTGATGTATACTATAATTTTAGTGACGACTATCAGCAATTTATTTTCTATTGGGGTGGAGATAATTCCAGGATAGAAAACAACACGGTTATCCGTTCAAAACCTTCGCTCAATGGAGCGGTCAATACTGTGTTTACCATGAGAAAAGGAAACTTCACAGTAAGAAATAATATTTTTATTGTAGCCAATGGTATACAGGTATGGGTTACAGCGCCATATGATGAGGGGAATTACGATCAGGTAATCCATGAAAATAATATTTATTACTGTACCGATGGAAGCACTGACGATCCTTGTGGCAAGTCTCTTGGAGCAGGAGAATTAATTGCAAATCCACGTTTTGTTAACATCGATGCCGGTGATTTCAGATTAAGCTCAGAAAGTCCCGCTCTTAATAGTGGTCAGATATTAGGGTACAATTTAGATTTGGAAAATGTAGCTCTTGAAAAAAACCAGATTCCTGATATGGGTGCATACGAGAAAATGGAATAGTCAATCACAAAATCATGCTTTTTACTTACAATCATTTGTTGGATAAAGGGACAATATGCCATGAAAGTATTAATTTTAATTGCAGGGGTGTTCATAGGTATGGGTTTAGGATATTTACTCGCTTTGAAGTTCAATGCCGACAAAGAGATCAGTCTTGAATCCATTGATAGCAAGGTCATGCAAAGAGCTGATACCAAAAGGAACTCCGGTAATTGGGGCGTGATGGACATATATACGAGCGGTGCCTCTACATATGGGACGGAGAATATGTTTACCGCTATTACTAATGTGCTGCCGGGCGAATCGGTACACCCTGCCCATCGGCACGCAGAGGAAGAATTCCTGCTGGTTACCAAGGGCACAGGTGTCTGGTCGCTTGAAGGTAAAAATTTTGAAGCCAATACCGGCGATCTGCTCTATGCAGCCCCCTGGAAAATGCATGGCATAGTGAATACGGCGTCAGATACAATGACCTTTGCTGTCCTCAAGTGGAATAACAAAGGGATCGCATCACCGCCAGAGCCTGACGGCAATCATGGCCAATAACCGGCATCAATTCCGACGCGAAATGCATCTGGGTTCTTAGGATAAATGTAATAGCCTTAAGGGTTTTGCGCCACTTAAACACAATCGGTTTGAGAGCAGTAAAAGGATCATTATTTTTATTTAGGGGAGTGTTATGAAGACGCAAATATTATGCTTATTCACATTTCTGATTTTAGTTTCTTGCGGTGATGCACAGCAAATTATTCAACCTGCATCTTCGATTGATATAGTAAAGGATATTGATGGCAATGTTTACAAAACTGTAAAAATTGGTAATCAATGGTGGATGGCTGAGAACCTGAAAGTAACCCATTACAGGAATGGTGATGAGATTCCTAACATAATTGACGATGAAGAATGGGATAGTGAAACCGGTGCCTGCTGCAATTATAATAACGATACCACAAATGTAGAAGTATATGGCAGACTCTACAACTGGTTTGCACAAAATGACAGCAGAAAGATATCTCCGGAAGGCTGGCACATTCCGACGGATAAAGAATGGCAGGAACTTGTGGATTATTTAGGTGGAGATACTCTCGCCGGAGGAAAAATGAAAAGTACAGGAACAATTGAAAGTGGTGATGGTCAGTGGCGTGAGCCTAATGAAGGCGCTACAAATGAAAGTGGTTTTTCAGCGCTACCGGGTGGTTACCGCTATAGCCATGGCGTATTCGATAGTGAAGGTATTACCCCATACTTTTGGTCTGCCACGCAAAATAGTGGTGGCACTGCCTGGTACCGCTACCTGTATCATGGTAATACCATTGTATACCGCCATGATAGTGGCTGGAAGCAAGCAGGTTATAGCATACGTTGCATCAAGGACTAACTATTGTCAATTTTCCTATCAGTAATAAAGGAATTTAAAAAATGAAAAAGAGTGAAAAGCTAAAAAGCTCCCGGCGCAAATTCCTGCAGTCTGCCGGTGTCATGTTAATGGCCTGTGGTTTGAATGTGGAACATGTTATAGCAGATTCAGAAAATAAAACAGCATTTAAAACCCTGGACGAAAGCGTCAAAATTGATATTGGTGACGGGGGTAAAGAAATGATTCAAAAAGCATATGATCTTGGTTATAAGTATGAGGATGAGCACAGAGGCTGTGCAAGATACGCGGTTGCTGCGCTGCAGGATGCTATTGAATTTATCCAGGAAGATGACAGTTTATTCAGAGCTGCCAGTTGTCTGGATGGTGGTGCAACACCAACAAAATTGGCGAATTGCGGATCATTTACCGGTTCCGGTATGCTTATCGGGTGGGTGTGCGGAACACAAAGATTTGGTGATAATGCATTATCACATGATTTAATCCATAAAGTTCATAAATGTTTTGTAAAGGAATATGGAAGTGTTATCTGTGAGGAAGTAAGAAATAGCGCTGATGAAAAATGTCCTGAGGTTGTGGCTAAAGCAGCCAAATGGACGACAGAAATACTTTTGAAGCAGTTTACAAACTATGAGTAAAATTAATGTAATCATATAAATGGAGGTGTAATTATGCATTCAAAGAATTTATTTATTTTCACAATCCTGTTGTCCCTAATGATCTTATCGAGCCTTTTTGCTCAAGATTTCCCAAAACTTTCTGAAACATTCAGGCTTAAGCAACTGGAACCACCGACTGGAAAGATACGGATGGTCCTGGATACCGATACATTTAATGAGGTGGATGATCAATTTGCTCTCGCGTATACAGTATTATCTAAGGATAAATTGAAACTCGAAGCAGTTTATGCAGCACCATTTAATAACAGTCGGGCTGATGGGCCCGGTGATGGTATGGAGAAGAGTTACCAGGAAATCCTGAATGTTCTAAAAATGCTGGATGTTTCCCCAACCGATTTCGCATTCAAAGGCTCAACAGATTATCTAAGAGATGTTAACAAGCCGCACCGTAGTGAAGCTGCACTGGATTTGGTAAAACGTGCCATGAAAAGCAGTCCTGAGGATCCCCTGTATGTGGTACCAATCGGATGCATTACAAATATTGGTTCGGCTATTCTGATTGAGCCGAAAATTATTGAAAATATCGTGGTAGTCTGGCTTGGGGGCAATGCACAGTATTGGCCACACCAGCGTGAGTTTAATTTGCGCCAAGATGTCCTCGCTGCGCGTGTCGTGTTCGATTCCGGAGTACCTTTTGTGACCTTGCCATGCCGGCCGGTTGTTTCCCATCTTTTAACAACAATTCCTGAGCTAACACATTATCTAAAAGGGAAAACAGAAATCTCTGATTATCTGCTCAATATTGTGGTTGAATATAGCAAGGGCAGGGAGGCTTATTCCAAAGTAATTTGGGACGTATCTGCTATTGCCTGGCTCGTTAATTCCAAATGGATACCTTCGAATCTCGTCCATAGTCCGGTTATGACCGATCAGGTCACATTCAGTATTGATCAGTCCCGCCACTTAATGCGCGAAGCGACTTCTTTGAACCGGGATCGGATATTTGCAGATCTTTTTAAAAAATTAGCAAACAAACCATAAGTGATTCACAATCTGTTGTGTCTCTAAATGAAAAGGATAAAACATGTTTACTCAATATAAACTCTTTATTTTACTATTACTTGTCACTTTTTCTTATGCATATGGTGATGTTAAAACACTGGAAATTGGCGCCAATGCCCCGGATTTTAATTTAATTGGCTTGGATGATAAGAATTATACTTTAGACAGCTATTCGGATGCGGAAGTTCTGGTATTAATTTTTACCGCAAATCATTGCCCTACTGCCCAGGCATATGAGGGAAGAATAATTAAAATGGTTAATGATTATAAGGATAGAGGAGTCGCTATTGTTGGTATATCATCAAATCACCCGGCCGCATTACGATTGGATGAATATGGTTATACCGATATAGGTGATAGCTTTGAGGATATGAAACAACGCGCCAAAGATATGAAATATAATTTCCCTTACCTGTATGATGGCGACCTGCAGGATGCGGCCAAAGCATATGGTGCGATAGCTACTCCACATGTATTTATTTTCGATAAAGAACGCAAGTTAAGATATGTGGGCAGAGTTGATGACGGCGAAAATATTAAAAAGGTGACGGTACCTGACACACGCAATGCAATTGATGCATTGTTGTCAGGAAAGAAGGTTCCCGTCGAGAAAACAAAATCTTTTGGCTGCTCAATTAAGTGGAAATCTAAAATAGAATCTGCCAATAGAACCTTAGAAAAAATGAATGCAGAAGAAGTTGAAGTAAGCCTGATTGATCTTGCGGGTATGCAAGAAGTTTTAAAGAATAAATCTGAAAAACTAAGACTTATTAATTTTTGGGCAACCTGGTGTATACCCTGTGTCGCAGAATTCCCTGAACTGATTCATATTAATCGAAACTTTCGAAAACGTAATTTTGAGATGGTTACGGTGAGTATGGATGCACTGGATAAGAATGACGCAGTATTAAAATTTCTCGAGAAATCATATGCATCTACAAAAAACTATCATTTCAATTCAGATAAAAAATATGATTTGATTGACGCAGTTGACAAAGAGTGGCCGGGATCATTGCCCTACACTATCCTTGTGAAACCAGGTGGGGAAATTCTATACAAAAAACTAGGGGTTATTGATCCTGCGGAAGTGCGAAAAGTTATTGTTGAATATCTTGGACGTTATTGGGAACATCTACAGTAAATAAATTTAACTGCCCAACAACCGATTCAAAAGGCATCTTCAAATGGTTCAGTAGTGGATGTTGAT
>CAYULK010000009.1:3817-12653 GCA_964445625.1 uncultured Calditrichota bacterium | reverse complement strand
TGCCCAACAACCGATTCAAAAGGCATCTTCAAATGGTTCAGTAGTGGATGTTGATGGCAATGTTTATAAAACCGTAAAAATTGGTAATCAATGGTGGATGGCTGAAAATCTGAAAATATCCCACTACAGGAATGGCGATGAAATACCAAATGTTACCGATGATGAAGAATGGTTTAATCTTACTTCAGGTGCTTACTGCAATTATAAAAACGATACAGCTAATGTTGCATTGTATGGCAAATTATACAATTGGTATTCAGTGGTTGATAACAGAATTTTAGCCCCTGAAGGTTGGCATGTGCCAAAAGATGAAGACTGACAGGAACTTGTGGATTATTTAGGTGGAAATACGATTGCCGGAGCCAAAATGAAAAGTACCGGAACAATTGAAGGTGGCGATGTTTTTGGTATGAACCTAATGAAGGGGCTACAAATGAGAGCGGTTTTTCGGCATTGCCAGGTGGTGGCTGTACATATGATCAGGCCAACGACGTTGCGGGATCCTATGCTTATTTTTGGACTACTAAAAATTACCATAGTTGGTATGGCTGGCACTGGTACTTGTATTACAATACGACAGAGGTCTACCGCTACAATTATTATAATCAGTTCGGCTTTAGCGTTCGTTGTGTAAAGGATTAGACAATTTAGATTTCGACAGGATACAACAAGTAATAGCCGCGATCAGATAAAGGTGAGTCACATACGGAGTTTTTTTATGAGAAAGCAGATACTTCTTTCAATTGCATTACTGTTTTTAATTTCTTGCAGTAAGAATACTACCGAATCAGAGGAAGATGAAGGTAAAACTGGAACAATAAAGGATGTCGAAGGCAATGTTTACCAGGTAATAAAAATTGGCAGCCAATGGTGGATGGCCGAAAATCTGAAAGTAACCCAATACCGCACCGGAGACTGGATAATCAACGTAACAGGTTCTAAAACATGGCCCGCTCTTACCATAGGGGCTTTTTGCAATTACGATAACGATTTTAATAATAAAGCAATTTATGGTAATCTTTACAACTGGCACGCGGTAACCGACGGTCGCAATATAGCGCCTGTGGGCTGGCATGTGCCAACGGATGATGAATGGCAGACACTGGTAGATTATCTGGGGGGAAATACTCTTGCCGGCGGAAAAATGAAAACTACAGGTACAATTGAAGTTGGTGATGGTCTGTGGTATGAACCTAATGAAGGGGCTACAAATGAAAGCGGTTTTTCAGCACTGCCGGGTGGTTACCGCCTCGGCCAAGGAACATTCGATGGCATAGGCAGCACCCCTTGCTTTTGGTCTTCTACGGAGAGCGGTGATAGTACTGCCTGGCGCTGTTACCTGAATTCCGGTAATTCAGATGCATCCTGTGAAGATAGGGGTTGGAAGCAGGCCGGTTATAGCATACGTTGCATCAGGGATTGACTAGGCGGATACTCATGCAAGGCATAGCTTATGATACTATTTTATATAAATCATATTTTTCATCTACAATGTTTTGTTAACCTCTTGAGGCTACCATGAAATTTTATATTTCTATTTTTGTTCTTCTTTTACTGGCATCTTGCCAGCTGGATAAAAATGAGACAAGTCAGAAAAACAACAATTATTCGTTCTATGTGGGAACTTATACGAACAAAGAGAGCCGTGGTATTTACAAATACCTACTGCAGAAAGATGGTACTTTGGAACGAATAGGGTTAGTAGCCATAAGCGAAAATCCGGCTTTTTTAGCAATAAATACCAATAAGAAGTATCTCCTTGCGGTTAATGAAATTAATAATGATGGTGCCGGTACGGTATCGTCTTTTTTAATTAAGGACGATAGTTTAGTATTTATAAACAGCAGCTCATCCGGTGGAGCACATCCTTGTTTTATAACGGTAAATGAAATGGGATTTGTATTGGCAACCAACTGGACGGGAGGCAACATGGGTTTGTTAAGGCTTAGTAAAGAGGGAGAATTGAGCCCCTTACTGGATGTGCAGACTCATAGCGGAAGCAGTACACATGAAAATCAACAGGGACCTCATACCCATTCAGCCTGGTTTGAATCTTCTGATAATGCTATTATTGCTGTTGATCTGGGAACAAACGAACTTTGGTTTTCAAAATTGGACACCGGGCTGCATAAATTAATCCCGTCAAATCCTCAGACACTAGAGATGGAACCGGGAGCCGGACCGCGTCACCTGGTGATTCATCCGAACGGACACTGGATCTACGTGTTGAATGAACTGAACAGTACGATAACATTTGTACAGAAGTCTGATAACGGCATTTACAATAAAGATGAATCTTTTTCCACTTTGCCCATTGGTTTTATAGAATCCAACACATGCGCTGATATAAAAATCTCCTCGGATGGTAAGTTTGTCTATGCCTCCAACCGGGGTCACAATAGCATTGCTATATATAAGGTTAATGTGGAAAATGGATACTTAAAGCTGATTGGCCATCAGTCCACTCTTGGTGATTCGCCACGTAACTTAAATTTGTCGCCGGATGACAATTTTTTATTGGTGGCCAATCGGCGTACCAATAATATTGTATCATTTAAACGTGACAAAATTACCGGCATGTTAAAGAATGTAGATCAGATTGAGGTACCTACGCCTGCTTGCATCGTATTTTAGATTGGTGGTTTCGGTTCCTGACATTTTGGATGTTGCTTAAACTCCATGGTATAGTGATTATTTCAATTTAAATAATTTTGATCTGGATAAGGGTAAAGAAAGAATATGTTATATCTTGAAGCTTTTAAAAAAGATGGTACACGTATTTTTGAAACCCTGTATTTCAGTTCTAAAACAGTTCGATGCCCTTAAAATATTATCATAAAATAAAATTAGAGGATAAACATGAAAAAATGTAAGAATTTATTTTTAATGATATTTATTTCGGTTCTTTTTTTGATTTTCCGGATTGCTTGCAAACAAAGAACAGATAGTGATGTCCAGGTTTTAATACAGAAAATTACAAACCAAATTTTAGAGGCACGATCAACAAATACAATTATCCCGCCCATTTCAAAAACTAACGGGAAATTATCCCTTGAAAATGCCTATGCTGTACAAGTAAAACTTAGTGATGAATTATCAAAATTCTACGGCCCTATTGTGGGATATAAATTGGGTTATGCTGATTCAAGTTCACTAAAGAAAAACAATATCAGTGTTCCGGCGTACGGTCCTATTTTCAATAGGCAGATGAAAAAATCCGGGGACTCGATTCCTGCAAGTGATTTTCGAAATTTTTCAATCGAAAACGAAATCGTGTTTACCATCGCCAAAGCTGTTGATCAAAAGCTGGGCACTATCGATGAATTAATTCCATTTGTAAAATCAGTTCATATTGGGTTTGATATGTCAGAAGGTATTTTTGACGGCCCAACGACGATAGTAGATTTCGTTACAAACGGAGCGGGTTCAAAATACTTTGTCTTAAGTGCAGGACTTGATCCTGTAAAAACAGATGTTAAAGATATTACACTATTGGTGATGTTTAGTGATACGGTCGTTTATAAAGGAACTTCTAAAAAGGTGCTGGGAAATCCCTGGTTTGCCCTTATGGGAGTAGCGAATGATCTGGTTGAACGTGGTTATCCGTTAAAAGCCGGCGATGTGATTTTTAGCGGTAAAGTTGCCCCTGCATATAAAATGCAAGCCGATAAGGCAAAAGGTATATACAAAGGTGTTGCCAGTTCTTTCACCGATATTCATGTATTGGTAAAATAGCAGATTGAAAAAATAGTCACTGAAAAGGTTCGGAGATATAATGACGTTAGCATTATTAGCATCTATTCCAATATTAATAATATTTATTCTTATGGTTATTATGCGTTGGCCTGCGACAAAGGCAATGCCCGTGGCATGGATAACTTCAATTATACTTGCCTTTTTCGTGTGGGAAACTCCGCCAAACTGGCTGACAGCTGCCAGTATTAATGGTGCTTTTCTTGCCATAAATATTTTAGTTATTGTCTTTGGCGCCTTGGTTTTACTCTTTACATTGCGCGAAAGTGGTGCGATGTCCGCTATCAACAGAGGTTTTACCTTAATATCCCCGGACAGAAGAGTTCAGGCAATTATAATTGCCTGGCTGTTTGGCAGTTTTATTGAGGGATCCGCCGGGTTTGGAACCCCGGCAGCACTTATGGCTCCGCTGTTGCTATCCTTGGGATTTCCCGCTCTTGCAGCCGTATTGGTTTCTTTAATTGGAAACAGCACAAGTGTTTCCTTTGGTGCCGTAGGTACGCCCACATTGGTTGGAGTTGCATCGACATTAGAAATACCAATGGTACAAGAAGCTCTTCAGGCAATTGGGATGTCATACCCGGAATTTATCCATCAGGTAGGTGTTTGGTCAGCAGTACTTCACTCGACTATGGGGATTTTTGTTCCGTTGATGATGGTTGCTATGATGACCAAGTTTTTTGGTGAAAAAAGATCAATTAAGGAAGGGCTTGAAATCTGGCCATTTGCTATTTTTGCCGGTCTGGCATTTGTCGTTCCTTACTTGTTAGTTGCCTGGTTCTTAGGACCCGAGTTTCCTAGTTTATTGGGGGCATTAATTGGATTAGGTATTGTAATACCTGCCACAAAAGCTAAGTTTCTAACACCAAAAAAAACCTGGGATTTTCCTGAACGCAGTAAATGGGAGAGTAATTGGCTGGGATCAATTGCGGTGGAAGAAAGCGAAAATTCATCTCACATACCGATCGCCAAAGCATGGATCCCTTATATATTAATAGGTTTTTTACTTGTTCTTACCCGCTTAAAAGATCTACCGTTTATAGATTGGGTTAAAAGTGTAACGATTACTTTTAATCAACTTTTAGGAACGGAGATAAACGGGAATTTTGCCGTTTTTTATAATCCGGGTATTATCCCCTTTATACTTGTTGCTTTGATTAGTATACCGCTTTATAAAATGAAAAGTGATCAGGTTTCAATCGCCTGGGGAGCGGCGATTACAAGGATTAAAAATCCGGCTATTGCTTTAATTTTTGCGGTACCAATGGTTCGGGTGATGATGCAATCCGGACATAATTCAAGCGGCTTTGAGAATATGCCAATTGTAATGGCTCAGTTTATGACCGATGTGGTTCAGGGTGCCTGGCCGCTGATTTCTCCATTTGTCGGTGCGTTGGGTGCATTTATGGCTGGATCGAATACCGTCTCAAATATGATGTTTTCCCTTTTTCAATATTCAATTGCGGATCAGTTAAGTATATCTCATATCGTAGTGGTAAGTCTGCAATCTGTAGGCGGAGCTTTTGGGAATATGATTTGTGTACATAATGTCATTGCCGCTTGTGCAACTGTTGGCCTGGTTGGAGTGGAAGGAATCCTTATAAAACGGAATCTGATTCCAATGACTGTTTATGGTCTGGTGGTAGGTATATTGGGATTAGTTTTTATTTATGTGATGATACCAGGTTTATTTTAAATGGATACTTGAACCGGAGTAACTAGTTTCATTGTATCTAAAATTATCAAGGAAATTATATCATGGAAAACAAAAATATCAACCGTAGAAGTTTCTTGGGAACGAGTCTCGCCGCTGTTGCTGGCACTTATACGATCGCAAATGCAAATCTACTCTCTTCAGTTATGAGCAGCGCAAATGAAGATGAAGTGCCATGGTATAGACGTGTGACACGCTGGGGCCAGATAAATATTACCGAAGATAATGCGCCAAACTTTGATATTGAATGGTGGCGTAAATACTGGAGAGAAACAAATACCCAAGGAATTGTACTAAACGCAGGCGGAGTAGTTGCTTATTATCCCAGTAAAGTGCCCCTTCATAAGCCGGCACAATTTTTAGGAGATCGTGACCTTTTTGGTGAGCTGACGCGCGTCGCCCATGAAGATGGTTTGGTCGTATTTGGTCGCGTAGATTCAGGTAAAGTTGATGAAGATTTCTACAAGGCGCACCCTGATTGGTTTGCGATCAATGCCGAAGGCAAGCCATACATGTATCGCGACAAATATTTTGTAACCTGTATCAATGGCCCCTATTACAGCCAGCATATCCCGGCCATCCTGAGGGAGATTGCAACAAATTATCAACCTGAGGGAATTACCGACAATAACTGGGAAGGCCTGGGTCGTAATAAACCCTGTTATTGCGAGAATTGCAAAAAGAGTTTTAGAACAAAATCCGGGAAAGAAATTCCCAGGGGAAAGAACTGGGATGATTCAGTTTACCTCGAATGGATTGAATGGAATTATGCCAGGAGATTAGAACAGTGGGATTTTAACAATCGCATCACAAAGGCAGCGG
The DNA here is from genome assembly GCA_964445625.1 of uncultured Calditrichota bacterium. Taxonomy (GTDB): domain Bacteria; phylum Calditrichota; class Calditrichia; order JAJRVZ01; family JAJRVZ01; genus CAVXXB01. The sequence goes on along the minus strand of CAYULK010000009.1, from coordinate 6,364 downwards.
GGGGACCAAACTGCACCTGGTCAGGTATGATCAGTAGCTCCATCAGCGGACAGACCCGGGGTTTTATGGATTTAAAAGAGATATGTGAACGTGCTGATATTATTATGCTTGACGCACAGGCGCGAAGCCATTTGGGCGGTTTTCAACAAAACTCAGATACCGGAAAGCGCATTCATGGTCTGGTGGGCTGGGACAAGATTATTGCTGAAAGTATGTCCCAGTATCAATTTGTCAGTCCAATTCGTTATCGTCTGGCGAGTACTACTGTGCCTGAAGTTCAAATGTGGATGTTGGAAGGTATGGCAGGCGGCATAGCACCGTGGTGGCATTATGTTAGTGCCTACCATGAAGACAGTCGGTTATATAAATCCGTTGAACCAACTTACAAATGGCATAAAGCAAATGAAAAATACCTATTCAATCGGAAACCGATTGCCACTGTCGGTGTTGTGTGGTCCGAAGATAATACAAATTTCTATGGTCGTGACGAGGCTGATCTGTTGGTAGACCTCCCAACCCGCGGTATATCACAAGTGCTTGTTCGTGCCCGGATACCATATGTACCTGTGAATGCGGATCATATCGATCGTGATGCTGAGCAGTTCTCATCATTGGTACTCCCAAATATTGGTGCCATGACAGATGATCAGGTTGCCAGTATTAAACGCTTTGTTAAAGGAGGCGGAGGCCTGGTTGCTACCGGGGAGAGTAGCCTATATGAAAAATGGGGAATTAAACGGGACGACTATGCCCTGGGTGACCTGTTTGGTACCCATTTGGCTAATAAGTCCCAAACAAATCCTGACGCAACTCTTAGAACTTGGGCAAATGATTCGTACCACACCTACCTGCGTCTTACTCCTGAACTTCGTAGAAATTTTGACAGTCCGAAAAACGGTATGGAACCGATGATTACAGGTGAACGCCATTCTGTATTGAAAGGATTCGAAGAAACGGATATCCTCGCATTTGGTGGTTTACTCGAACCAGTCAAAATTGCCTCCGGAGCACAAGTACTGGCAACTTTCATTCCTCCATTTAATACACATCCACCCGAAATAGCATGGATGCGGGAACCTAAAACCGACATTCCCGGTTTGATTCTTAACACAACTGAGGGAGGCGGTCGTGTTGCCTATATGCCAGCTGATCTGGATAGACAGTTTGCCCGTAACAATTTCCCTGATCATGGCAACTTACTCGCAAATCTTATCCGTTGGGCATCAAAAGATGATATACCCCTGAAAGTAGAGAGTCCGGGTTTGATTAATTGTAATATGTATCAGCAACCCGGTCGCATTATTTTGCATATTACTAATCTGACTAGTGACGGTACATGGCGCAAACCGACGCACGAATACATTCCAATTGGACCAATTACAGTTAAAATAAAACTTACAAAAGATGTTAAAGGTGATTCTCTGAAACTTCTGGTGGCTGATCAAAAAATTTCGGCCGAAGTTAAGGATGGTTGGAGCCAATTTGAAATAAGTTCAATTCTAAATCATGAAGTGATCGTAGTGACTTAAAATATGAAACCACAGAGGACCTAGTCAGAGAAATACTCTGAGACTTCTTAAAATTATAAATATTAATTAATTACTCTGGGTGCTCTGTGGTTATTTTTAATAAGAATTCAGAAAGGAATAATCATGAAACAAATTAATGTGTTTTTCCTGCTTTTACTAAGTGGTATAATGGGATTTTCAACTTATGAACTCAACGCCCAGACAGCAATCAATAATGACAGTTTGCCAGCTCACATCACCTTTCTTACTGATTTTGGTCAGCGGCCTGAATGGTCGAATGATGGCAAACAAATTTATTTCCTTGATAATTGCTATGAAGGTGGTGAGGTTTTTGTAGTAGATGTAAGTACAAAAGAAATCAAACAACTCACAAAACCGGAAGATCGTCCAAAGGGGCACGGCTATTACAGGGTGCTATGTTTGCCGAATGGTGATTTGTTGTTAGCAGCTGGGGCAGTCAGGCAGATGTTATATTTCCAGGTATTGGACAAATCTCTTAAGAATCCTCCTTATAATATTGACGCTGAAGTGCTTGTTGAAGGCCCCGCTGTTTCAAGAAAAAGTATGAAAATTGCCTGGACACTTCCGGGACAGCTAGAAATCTATACAGGGGAAATCGCATATTCCGATGGGCGGGCAAAAATAATTAATAAGAAATATTTGGTAGGTATTAAAGATATTGTACCGTTTGACGGCGTAGATTATAGAGATATAATTGAAACTCAAAACTGGAAACCGCCATTTGAAGATGAGTTAACTTTCTCGCTATACCGGAGAGAAAGAGATAGAACGAAATGGGGGCGCTCGACGTCGGGATCGGGAATATATGAAAAGGAAGTCTTTGGTATTAGTCTCAAAACGGGTGAGATTGTAAACTATACAAAACCCGCAGATATAGAAGGTGAACCGGAAGGAATATTTCCGGATGGAAAATATACACTTATGGAAAGCAAGGGGGAAGTTTATAAATTAAAGCTCGATGGTACCGGCAACAATACTGAGAGACTCACTGAAGGAT
>CAYULK010000009.1:0-3717 GCA_964445625.1 uncultured Calditrichota bacterium | reverse complement strand
TATAAATTAAAGCTCGATGGTACCGGCAACAATACTGAGAGACTCACTGAAGGATTTAGGGCTACCAATCCTGCTGTCCACGATGATGGGAATTCTTTTGTCTTTATGACAAGGAAATGTCGTGGCTTGTATATATTTGACATTAAAAAATATGAACTGGCCAGGCAAAATAAATAAGTAATTATAATATTTGAAAAATACGATGATTTTGGACAATCTTAAATTTGATCAACAAATAACAAACAGTTTTTAGCCTTATTTTTATTTTTATCCCTGGTATCAATTTTTAGATGTTTGGAATCTGCAACTAATAATCAGTTATATACTTTCATTAATAATTTCTGTTAACAATTTTATACGAGGATAAAAAAATGCCAGGTTTACTTCCTAATGTTGACCCTGATGGACTTCTCGAATACTCAGTGGTTTTCACAGACCGATCACTTAACCATATGTCAAAGTCATTCCAGGGCGTGATGAACGATATTTCCACTACACTTAAAAAAGTGTACAACGCCAATGCGGTTATTGTCGTTCCAGGTAGTGGAACATTCGCTATGGAAGCGGTGGCGCGACAGTTTGCTTCTGATAAAAAATGTCTGATTCTTCGAAATGGTTGGTTTAGTTTCCGCTGGACCCAAATTTTCGATATGGGAAAGATCCCTTCCAAATCCAATGTATTGATAGCCCGATCTGTCGATGAAAGCATGCATGCTGCATTCGCGCCGGCACCAATAGAAAAAGTTGTAGCAACAATAAAGGCAGAAAAACCAGACATAGTTTTTGCCCCGCATGTGGAAACCTCATCGGGTATAATCCTGCCGGATGATTACATTCGTGCTGTTGCCGATGCGATACATTCAGTTGACGGAATATTTGTTTTGGACTGCATTGCATCGGGAACTATTTGGGTGGATATGGAACTATCCGGGGTTGATGTCCTTATAAGTGCACCACAAAAAGGGTGGAGTGGCTCTCCTTGTTGTGGCTTGGTTATGCTAAACAAACTAACACGAGATAGAATTGAATCTACGGTCAGTACCAGCTTTTCATGTGACTTGCTTAAATGGCTACAAATCATGGAAGCATATGAGAAGGGTGGACACGCTTATCATGCAACAATGCCTACCGATGCCCTCCGGCGTTTCTGCGATGTGATGAAAGAGACTGAAGAAAACGGTTTTGATAAAGTCCGTGCCCGGCAACAGGAGCTTGGCGAGAAAGTCCGTGCTCTGCTCGTTAGCAAAGGCATAAAGAGTGTAGCGGCAGAAGGTTTTCAAGCCCCGGGCGTTGTCGTTAGTTATACGCAGGACAAAGATATTCAAAATGGAAAAAAATTCGCTGGAGTTGGCTTACAGATTGCAGCTGGCGTTCCATTAAAGTGTGATGAGCCGCAAGATTTCAAAACTTTTCGTCTCGGGCTATTCGGCTTGGATAAACTTCATAATGTTGATAATACAGTTAAAAGATTGGACAATGCACTAAGTCAGATTTTTTAGGCTAGATTATTCATGGTAAAGGTTCTGGAGAGATTAATATTTTTATCAAAAAATCTGATCAGTCAATCAAAAGTGAAAAACATAAATTTTCACACAATTATATTTATCTTAAGGAGTAATCATGAAAAGAAGTACAGTTTTTTACCTGCTGTCAATCGGTTTAATTTTTGTGTTCTATAGTTGTGAACAAAGCATCGAAGGATGTTTCCCAGGTGACAAATTACCCGCTCATATCACCCCCCTTACCAATTTTGGCCAGCGGAGTGAATGGTCGCTTGATGGCAAAGAGATCTATTTTGTTGACCGGGCTGGCGGGGATGTATGGGTTGTGGATGTAGCTACAAAAAAGACCCGGCAAATTACGAAACCGGAAGACCGCCCGGAGGGACACGGTTATTACAGGGTGTTAGTACTGTCAAATGGTGATTTGTTGTTAGGTATTGGACCAAAGAGACAAAAAATGTATTTCCAGGTTTTGGACAAAGATTTTAAGAATCCTCCGCAAAATATTGAAGGAGAAGAACTTTGTGAAGGCCCCGCCGTTTCAAGAACAAGCATGAAAATTGCCTGGACTCTTCCCGGACAATTGCAGATTTATATGGGAGAGCTTTCTTACACTGATGGAAAACCAGAAATCATTAATAAAAAATTCTTATTAGATGTTAAGGATATGGGTACTGTGGACAGTGTAGAATATGACTTTATAATTGAAACACAAAACTGGAGGCCACCTTTGGAAGAAGAGTTAATCATATCGCAATACAGGAAAGGTAACGATTATTTCAAAAGTGAAGTTTTCGGTCTTAATATCAATACAGGTGATTTATTCAACTATTCCAAATCCAGGTCTACATATGATGAACCGGAAGGTATATATCCGGATGGAGAATATACACTTACGGAATGTGATAGGCACCGGCCTACCAAGCGTAGCAGCACTATCGAAGTTTATAAATTAAAGCTGGATACAACTTCTGTAGATCATGAAAGACTCGTTTTTTTCAGTGACGTCGAAGGTTTCAGATCCAGTAATCCGGTTGTCCGCGATGACGGGAAATTCTTTGTCTTCCAGGCTTCAGAAGCCAGTTCGAATGCCGGTGTGGGTTGTGGCTTGTATTTGTTTGACCTTGAACAATTTGAAAAGACAAATAAAACGGGAAAAATGTAAACAGACAACCAGCGAAAAAAATATCATTGAGGCCACAAAAGATGATCCCTTGTTGTCGGCAATTACCTGGCCTACTGCAAAGAATTTCGGAAGTAGTAAGCTTGCCGATAAAGACCTGCGAAGAGCTGTTACAAAAGGAGAGTTAGGATGGAACGGAATTCGAGATATTTATGCTTAGGTTTAATTTTATTATTGCCATGGATTCTTATTGCACAAGAAATTTGTATTAATGAAGTGATGTCTTCTAACGAGACAACCTTTGCTGACGAAGATGGCGATTATCCGGATTGGATTGAACTATATAATAATGGAGATTCTACGATTAATCTTGAAGGTTATGGAATAACCGATGATAGCCTAAACCTAAGAAAATGGTTGTTCCCGGAAATTAGTCTGCTTCCAAACACACATCTTTTAATCTTTGCGTCGGGCAAGGATCGATCGGCGGCGATTAGTCACTGGGAAACCGTAATCAGAGAAGGTGATAATTGGAAATACCAGATTGGAAATGCATCAATTCCATCAAACTGGATTGATCTTTCATATGATGACATTGGGTGGAGTGAAGGCCCCAGTGGTTTTGGTTATAGCGATAACGATGATGCAACTGTAATAAATAATTTGGTTTCAATATATACTCGAAAGAAATTTGAGATCGAAGATACTGCTGCTGTTCAAAATGCGGTTCTACATGTAGACTATGATGATGCTTTTGTTGCTTACCTTAATGGCCAGGAGATAGCTCGGTCAAATATTGGGACTTCCGGGATTCCCGTATCTTATAATGAGTTCGCAAATGGCGATCATGAAGCTGCAATGTATAGTGGTAATAATCCCGAAAAATTCGAAATTGGATATGCAAAATCATATTTACAAAACGGTGAGAATATATTATGTGTTCAGGGTCATAACAAAAGTGCAACTTCAAGTGATATGAGCCTGATACCTTTTCTTTCATTAGGATTAAATTATATCCCTCAGGATGCCGTTGGAACTGTTCCACTTTTAGGTTTAACGCTTACCCTGGATCATACAAATTTTAAAATAAAT
>CAYULK010000008.1:0-27667 GCA_964445625.1 uncultured Calditrichota bacterium | reverse complement strand
TCTTTGCGATCTTTGCGTTAATTGAGTATATCCATTTTGTAAAACTTTGCTAATCTCCCAGGCAATCCGTTGGAAATAACAAAGTTTTTGACCATAATAGCACAAAAGCCCGATGCAGCAAAGTTACACCGGGCTTAAGAATACTTAATCAGATTAAGTGATGGATATTATTCCTCTTCTTCACGCTCTTTCTTAGCTTGTTCGATTACCTTCTCTGCAATATCAGATGGTAATTCTTCATATTTGGAAAAAGTACGATTATGAATTCCTCTACCGGACGTCATCGAACGCAAAGTTGTTGAATATTTGTATAATTCTGCCAACGGTACTTTTGCCTTTATTATCTGGAATTTTCCATCGGCATCTATACCCATAATCTTGCCCCGCCGGCTGGATATATCACCCATTACATCACCCATATATTCTTCGGGAATCTTTACTGTGACATCATAGATTGGTTCAAGCAGAACCGGTTTCGCATCCATAAAGGCCTTCTGAAATCCCATTGATCCTGCCACCTTAAATGCCATTTCAGATGAATCAACATTATGGTAACTACCATCAAAAACTGTTACTTTCACAGCAATTACCGGGAATCCTGCAATTACACCTTTTTCCATTCTTTCAATCACACCTTTTTCAACCGCAGGAATAAATTTTCCGGGAATAACTCCGCCGACGATCGCATTGACAAATTCAAAGTTTTCACCACGCGGCAGCTTTTCCAGTCGTAAATGACAATCGCCATACTGGCCACGGCCGCCGGATTGCTTTTTATATTTACCTTGGGCCTCTGCCTTACCCTTAATTGCTTCGCGATAGGGAATACGCGGTTCCTGCTCATCAACTTCCACATGATATTTCTGATTGAGTCTCTTTAGAATTGTGGCCAGATGCAGTTCGCCCTGTCCGGATATTATTGTTTGTTTCAATTCAGGTTCATATTTCGCCAAAAAAGTTGGATCCTCTTCATGCAAACTGTGTAAACCGGCGCCAATTTTTTCTTCATCGCCCTTGGCTTTCGGTACAATCGCTGTTCTGATTTTTGGTTCCGGAAATTCAATTTTATTCAGAATAATCTGATTGCTTTTATCACAGAGGGTATCACCGGTATGTGTACTTTTTAGTTTAACAACCGCACCTATATCACCGGCCATCAGGCGATCACAGCTGACTTTATTTTTACCGTTCAGCACATAAATCTGACCAATCCGCTCTGCAGATTCCTGAGAACTATTATACATATCATCGCCGACCTTTATTGCACCTGAGACTACTTTAATATAAGAAAGTTCGCCGACATGGGCCTCAGAAACAGTTTTAAAAATACGTGCGGTGGAAGATTCTGTGACGCTACATTTCCGCTCGGCTTCTTTATCGGAAGAATCTGTTCCCTTTACCGGTGGCATATCTGTAGGTGCCGGCAGGAAATTAACTATGATATCGTTTAAACGTTGAATTCCGACGTTAGTTGTCGCAGAAGCACAAAAGACAGGATATACTTCATGATTAAGAATCGCTTTGCTTAATCCTGAGCGGAATTCATCTTCGGTTAATTCGCCCGCTTCAAAGTATTTTTCCATTAAGGAATCGTCACTTTCCGCGACGGCTTCAATCAGTTTCACATGTAAATCCCCGGCCTTGGCGGCATGATCGGCGGGAATATTATCTTCGGTAAATTTACCACTTCCGTCAGTATTGAAAGTCATCAATTTCATACGAATCAGATCAATTATTTTGCTAAATCCCGGGCCTGTATTTACCGGATACTGGGCCAACGCTATTTTATGACTAAAACTTTGTTGCAAAGATTCTACAATTTCATCAAAATTAATATTTTCTTTATCCAGTTTATTGACAATGACGAAACGGGGCAGATTTTGCTTCTCAGCTTCATCCCAAACCTGCTCGGTACCAACTTCAACCCCGCCACTGGCAGAAATCACGACCATGATACTGTCTACAGCCGCAAATCCCCCAACAACCTCGCCAAAAAAATCGGGATAACCGGGTGTATCTATCAGATTGATTTTATGATCTTTCCAGTCGCCATGCAGCTGACTTGAACTTATCGATATCTGACGTTCTATTTCATCTTCATTATAATCAGAAATAGTTGTACCCTGTTCAATCAACCCGATGCGATTGGTCTCACCCAGGTTGAATAAAATCGCTTCCACAACACTGGTCTTCCCTGCTCCACCATGCGCACCCGTGGCAATATTTCGTAAATGTTCGGACTTGTAATTCTTCAATTTCCCTCCTTAATGGAATACTAAATTATCACGAAAAACTGATAAAATCATCATAATACAAAAGAAGTATAAAGTAACATTATCGAAATATCTTTGCAAGAAAAAAGAGAGGCTTATACCGAGGAATTATTGTTAAAAAACTGGTTCAGTGCATCGCTCAGGGTTTCGACGTTATACGGTTTGTTCAGGACACCGATAAACCCATAATCGTTAAATTTGGCCATGATCGGATCATTGGAATATCCACTGGATACAATAGCTTTCACTTCCGGATCGACTTTTATGAGCTCGTTAATCGTTTCTTTACCTCCCATGCCTCCGGGAATAGTAAGATCCATAATGATCAGATCAATCGGATCGCCGGTTGATTTTGCAGTTTTATATTTTTCTAGTGTGGTTTCGCCGTTCTCCGCTTCTTCAACCTCATAACCCAAATGATCCAGAATCTGACTTAATAATTCACGAACCATGATATCATCATCCATAACAAGGATTTTTCCACGCCCGTTATGAACCACAGGTTTTATATTTTTCTCTATCCTGGCTTTTTTTTCAGTCGCCGGTAAGAATAATTCTACTGTCGTACCTTTGCCAATTTGTGATTTAACATTTATGTGACCCTCATGCTGCTTGATGATCGAATATGTTGTCGTCAGTCCCAATCCTGTGCCCTGCGGCTTGGTAGTAAAATATGGATCAAATATTTTAATCAGATCCCGCTCGGGAATACCCCCACCCTGATCAATGATAGAAATTTTTACATACTTGCCGCCGTCCAACCCTGGATATTCCTCATCACCAAGATTTTTGTTTTCAATTCTGATAAATATTTTTTTGCTCTTCTTCATGGATTGCACTGCATTCAGGATCAGATTCTGAATTACCTGACTTATCTGACCGGCATCCACAACCACATTCCACAAATTATCAGCGCTTTTTACTTCACAGAATATATTTGAACCACGTAGGGTAAAATTAGCCGAATCCTGAATGACATCAACAATGGATGTCGTTTTTTTGAGGGGGGCACCGCCTTTGGAAAATGTCAGTAATTGATGAGTCAATTCTTTGGCCTGGATTATCGCTTTTTCGGCACGGGATAAAATCGGATTTATCTTTTCGTTATCATTGGAATACATTTTTGCCAGAGAAACATTACCCAAAATCGCGGTTAGAAAATTATTAAAATCATGCGCGATACCGCCGGCTAATACACCAATTGACTCCAGTTTTTGCGCTTTGGTAAGCTCGGCTTCTATTTGTTTTTTTGTTGTCACGTCACGTATAGCCGCTACCATGCCGAACAATTTGCCTTCATGATTTTTAATCGGGGCGGCACTTAGTTCAATATGATACTTTTCACCGGAACCAGACTCAAGCATGATATCTTTAGCCATCGCGACAGGTTTTTTATGTTTCATCACATCTTCAAGAAGCTGTACCGGCCCCTTGTTATCAACAATTCTTACGACATCCGGGAACCGGAAACCAACCCCTGCCCCCTCCTCAAAATCGAGCATCTGGCGCGCACGGTCGTTCAGTAAAACAATGAATCCTTTCACATCTGTCGTGATCACCGCATCTTCGATAGAACTGAGGGTAACGTCAAGACGCTCTTTCTCTTCCATTACAGCGTTCTCTGCCAGTTTTCTCTCGGTTATATCACGAATCACAATCTGTCCGGCAATCTCACCCTGAAAAGACATAGGCGCGCCGATTAATTCCACATCGATAATCTTGCCATCCAGACAAATCATTTTTTGTTCAAGATTGCGGAAAGGTCTTTTTCCCTTAAATATATTTTTGATCTTTTCCCGGGCCTCTTTCAGATAGTTCGGATGAATCATACCAAAGATGGATTTTCCGACAAGATCTTTTTGACGCAGGGCGCCCAGTAATTTTAAACCGGCACGATTGATGTATTCAATTTTCTTTTCGCTATGCACCATGATGGCATCCGGAGAGAGTTCTATCAATCGGCGATAACGCTCTTCACTTTCTTTTAGGGCATCCTCGGCATGTTTCTTTTCTGTAATGTCGCGCTGTAATCCCCAGGCACGTAGCAATTTTTTATTCTCAACGATACCAACCAGACTATTCAAAAACACACGTAGTTTGCCATTATGGTCTATTTCATACGATTCTTCATCCATTATCCTGTATCCGGACATTATGAACTTCTGCAAATATTCTATATTGCGGGGATTATCCCGGGCCAGGAGTTTATCCAGTGGTAATCCGATCATTTGATCAACACTTTCATAGCCATACAATCCGGTCATAACCTGATTACATTCAGCAAGAAAACCGGAGGAATAGAAATCGTCTATTTGCTCGATGTTTGAGAGAGTAGCATCAATTGGATTCTTAAATTCAATAGACCAGATTGCTTCCGTACTGTAAGTGATAAAAGTTTTATATTTTTCTTCACTATCAAGAAGTGCACGGTAAGCATCCTGGCTTTTTTCCTGTTCGGCAACCAGGGCCTGTGTACGTTCCTGAACACTTTCCTCAAGAACCACATTTGCCTTTTCAATGCGCTTAACTCTGCGTTTATGTTCGGTAAAAACCAGCACAGCGATGAACAGAATCACAAGCAGGTAGAACCATGCAGTTTGCCAGAATGGTGAAGCAACCTCAAACTGATAGTTAGCCGGACTACTGCTCCAGATACCATCATTGTTTTTGGCCAACACTTTAAAATTATATACACCGGGGCTCAGATTTGTGTAACGGGCATAATTATCAGGTGTTTCCGGCGACCACTCCTCTTCCAGACCTTCGAGAATATATTTATAGCGAATTTTTTCAGGTGCAACAAAACTTAATCCAATAAATTTAAATGTCAGATGATTTTCACGATATGAAAACTCATGAGGAGTTTGATTTTCAAGTTCATGATAAAATATTCCGATATCCGTAATTCTGATTTCTGGTTCAGAGGTGTTAAAATGATCTTCCGCGGGATTATACCTGATCACGCCATCCAGGGTACCAAACCACAGGCAGCCGGATTTGTCTTTCCATACGGCATTCTGGTTTGTCTCGACTGCATCAAATCCTTCATATTGTCCATATATTTTTGTTTGTTTTGTTTTGGGATTGAACCGCTCAATACCCCTCCGCGTACCCTGCCAGATATTATTTTCATTATCACAAACAAGGGAGTAGGCCGCATCACCACTAAGCCCATCCTTGCTTGTGTAGTTTGTGAATCCGGTCCCATCATAACAATACAGACCCTTATCCTCGGTACCAATCCAGATTTGCCCATCAAGATCCTCAACCAGACTAACAATCGAGATGGCATCAAATCCGTCGTCAGTCGTAAATTTATAAAATGTCCGGCCATCATATCTTGATAACCCATCTTTGGCCGATGCAATCCAGAGGCGCCCTTTTCTGTCCACCAGCAGGGAGAAAATGTATTTACTGGCAAAACCATCTTCCGGACCAAAATGACGCATTTCATTCACGATCCTGTTATAGCGATATAAACCCTCTCCATTTGTTCCAAACCATAAAAAATTATTCTGATCTTCAACTATGCTCAGAACATCACTTGTTATTTTTAACAGATGACGACCGAATCTATTTGTTCTCGGATTAAAGATCTGAACACCGGCGCGGGTTAATCCAACCCAGAGAAAGCCTTTTTTGTCTTCATACAACGAACTAATTTCTAAACCTGCCAGACCATGTTTTCGGGAGAATGTTGTAATATTCAAACCATCTTTCAAAGAATCCGGTCTGTACCGGACCAGACCCTGCTCAGATCCAAACCAGAATTGCCCTTTCCGGTCTTCTATTATGGCCCAGATTGTTTTATCCGGTAATCCCTCCTGCAGACTAAAGAACTCAAACCGCCTGTCCCTGAACTGACAGAGACCACCTCCATTTGTCCCAATCCAGATTGAACCTTCCCGGTCTTCGAAGATACTCAGTACATCACGATAACTCAGACCATGCTCTTCACTCAGATGCAAAATTTGCCCCGCTTCCGGATCAGAGATCACAGAAACACCACCACCGCGGGTCCCGATCCATATTCGATGCCTTGAATCCTGAAATATCACCTGTATTACATTACTGCTGAGACCATTTGTCGTATTAAATTTTTTGAATTCAGTTTGATTTCCCGAGACAAAATAGACACCCGAATTTTCTGTTCCTATCCATATATTCTTATCCACATCAATTAGAATATCGGAAATATTTAAACCGTTCAGTATTGCTATACTTTCTATATCATTTTTATTCTTTAAATCCTGACCTCCCACGGACAAGATAGTCACACCTTTTTCCGTTCCTATCCACAGTTCTGAATTATTTCTAAAGGCAAGACAGTTCGCACTATTATTAATTAATCCATCCTGTTCAGAAAAATTACTCCAAGTCGTACTATCCAGGCAAAAAACTCCTTTCCCGCCTGTTGCAAACCAGTACCTGCCATCGGCATCTTCTATCATGTCATCAATCTGGACAGTTTTGAGTTCCGGTATCACCTCAACCGCGGTGATTTTTCGGGAAAGCGTATTTAATTTCGATACGCCATGTGTACGGTATGCAATCCATATAAAATGATTGGAATCAAGCAAAGTGGTATGAATATAATTTGCCTCGAGACCATCCCTTGTAGTGAAATTCTTAAATTGCCGGCCATCGAATACAGCAAGTCCGTCCCGGGTCCCAATCCATAAATATCCCTGCCTGTCCTGGAGAATAGACTGCACCTGTGATTGCGTCAATCCCTCACGTACATTGTAATTTCGAAAAGGAAATCTCTGTGCCTCGGAGAACGTGATTAGAAATCCGATAATCAGAATGAAATGTGGCCAAATTCTTCCGGATATCATAGTTATAATTTAACTAAATAAATGATTTCTGTTCTAATATTTATACAATTATTTTAATATTTTTATCATCGGGCATTTCAGGCAGATTATTAATATTAACACCGGGATATGCGGTTATTGTTCACTACTTTACTTTTAATGCTCTTAAACCATTAAATATAACCATGAGGCTGGCTCCCATATCGGCAAAAACAGCCATCCATAAAGTGGCATAACCCGGTATAGCCAGGGCGAGAAACGTAAATTTTAAAAATAGAGCAATAAACAAATTTTGCTTAACAATCTTAATGGTCGTATTACTCAGTTTTTTAAGGTATGGAATTTTAGTCAGATCATCATCCATTAATGCAATATCTGCTGTTTCGAGCGCGGTGTCAGATCCCCGTACAGCCATAGCGATGCCAATATCAGCTGCAGCCAGTGCCGGAGCATCATTTATTCCGTCTCCCACCATGGCAACATAATCATTATTTCTACGTAACTCATTGATAATTCTTAATTTATCTTCGGGAAGTAACTCCGCATGAATGTCTCTGATATCCAGAACTTCACCGATTATTGCAGCGGTTCGCTGGTTATCACCCGTCAATAGAGAAATTTTTCTGATACCCGATCTTCTCAGTTCCTGTAAAACAGTGATTGACTGTTCTCTGAGTTTATCAGTTATGGCAATGATACCAATAATGATATTATTTTTACCAACCAGTACAGCAGTATGATTTTCATCTTCAATCAACTGTAAATCCTCATGAAGCCGGCCGTCGCAAATTCCCTTTTCCTCAAACATGCGGTGGCTGCCTACCAGGATTGTTTCACCATTGATCGCTCCGGAAATACCGCGACCTTCCAGTGATTGGATATTTTCACTTTTTATCAGGGAAATACTTTGTTTTTCTGCATAAGAAACAATGGCCTGAGCCAGAGGATGATCCGAATGCAGCTCCAGAGATGCAGCAAATGATAATATTAATTCTACCTCATAGTTTTTGAGGGAGACCACTTTTTGTACCTCTGGCTCACCTATTGTTAAAGTCCCGGTTTTATCAAATGCTATGGTATTAACTTTAGAAAAATTTTCCAGATAAAGGCCACCTTTAATCATAATACCTTTTCTTATGGCATTGGTAAGTCCACTGATAATAGTTACAGGTGTTGATATTACAAAGGCGCATGGACAAGCAATAACCAGTAATACAAGGGCGCGGTAGATCCATTCATTCCAGGAAAGATCAGCCAAAAGTGGTGGAAAAACAGCAATTGAAAGAGCCGCAATCATAACAACAGGCGTATAATACCTGGCAAATTTTTCCACAAATATTTGCTGGGGAGCTTTCTGAGTTTGTGCCTGTTTCGCGAGCTGAGTAATCTTATTATATGTACTTTCCGGAAAAGTGCTGGCGGCTTCAATTTGCAGATATCCATTTTTATTCAGCGTTCCGGCATAAACGACCGAACTAACTGCTACTCTGACAGGCATACTTTCCCCGGTAATCATAGATTGGTCAATAAAAGAATTACCGGAAATAATTTTACCGTCTGTAGGTATACGTTCACCGGGCTTTACTGCGATAATATCTCCTTTTCTTACCATTTCCACAGCAATAATTCTGGATTTATTACCTTCAACTACTCTTGCCGTAACCGGTCGTTCTTCCATCAGGTTACCAATTGAATTTCTTGCCCTGGTAATCGACCATGATTCCAGATATTGGGCCAGAGCAAAAAGAAAAATTACTATCGAACCCTCTGTCCATTCACCTAAGATCACGGCACCGATAACGGCTACACTCATAAGTAGGTTCATGCCTGGTTTCAGGGAGCGAAGTTCCTTCCATCCTTTCAACGCCACCGGATATCCACCGCTCAATATGGCCATAAGAAAACTTGCTTTAGCGAGTATTTCCATCGCGCCGGTATAATATAGAATCAGGCCAATAGTCAAAAATGCGCTGCAAATTATTATTCTAATCAGATCAATTCGATTTGACTCCCGGGACTCTTTTTTTGTACCAATAAAAGTAAAATCCAGGCTGGTGTTTTCCAGCAATGAAACTATTTCTGCCACTGGTATTGTATGATTTACGCTAAGTTTGCTGTCCCCGGAATGATATGTAATCTTTGTTATATCGTGATATTTTTCCAGTTTTTTTATTGTGTCACGGATCAGGGCCGGGGAAAATTTACCACTTATCTTAAATAAAGAAAGAGTCTGTTTAGGCTGTACAATTTTATAGCCGGCAGATTTAACTGCCAGTGTAATTTCAGCATCAACAGACTTATTGCCGGGGTGCATTAATTCCAGAGTACCGGTAAGAAGATTTACCTTCACATCAGTGAAACCCGGGATTTTTTTTACCGAGTTCTCAACATGCAGCGCACAATCGGCACAATCCATTCCTGCAACATTATATACAGATTTTGTATTTGCCATAAACTTAATTATTCCTCAACATGTTCTTTGGCAACCGCAATCAGCTGTTCAATATGTGAGTCATCCGGTGAATAAAAAACGTTCTTCCCCTGTATCAGGTGCCCATCTCCCAGGACGCCAGATATTTCTTCTGCTCCTCTGTTAATTCATCGATATTAATATCCATGGTCTTCAATTTTGTAATCGATATCCAGTCTTCAATATCCTCAGGAACTTCATAGACTTCCGCAGAAAGTTTATGTTTCATCGAATACTCTGTTGTCAGAGCCTGGGTGGCAAAACTCATATCCATTACACTGGCCGGATGTCCTTCTGCCGCCGCAAGATTGATCAATCTTCCCTGTGCTAAAAGATAAAGCCGTCGTCCGTCCGGCATTACATATTCATCTACATATTCTCTGACCCCGCTATTTTTCTTTTCGGCCAGTTTCTCCAGATCCTCAATATTGATTTCAACATTAAAATGTCCGGAATTGGCAATAATCGCACCATCCTTCATTTTCTGAAAATGTTCAGCACGCAGGACATGAATATCACCCGTAATGGTACAAAACAGATCACCCTGTTCTGCTGCTTCGTTCATCGGCATTACTATGAATCCGTCCATCGCCGCTTCCAGCGCGCGGATAGGATTTACCTCGGTGACAATAACATTCGCTCCCATGCCCTTCATACGTGTAGCGAATCCTCTGCCGCACCAGCCATAACCGGCAACGACCACTTTTTTGCCCGCAATCAGAAAATCGGTTGCCCTGATGATACCATCCACCGTAGACTGACCGGTACCATATCTGTTGTCAAAAAGATATTTTGTCTGCGCATCATTTACCGCAAAAACCGGAATTTTAAGCGCTCCGTCATTGGCCATGGCACGCAACCGGATCACCCCGGTAGTTGTTTCCTCCATTGAACACATTACCTGATCGCATTTTTCCGGATAATCCGAGTGTAACATAGAAACCAGATCAGCACCATCATCCATTGTCACAACCGGATCATGTTCCAGGGCAGCTTTAATATGGTCATAATAGGTTTTTGTATCTTCGCCGTTTATGGCGTAGACTGAAATACCATAGTCTTTAACCAGCGAGGCGGCTACATCATCCTGTGTGCTTAATGGATTTGAGGCAACCAGAACCAGATCTGCTCCACCGGTCTTTATCGTACGTGCCAGATTTGCAGTTTCAGCAGTTACATGCAGACAGGCCGCCATCTTTTTTCCGGCCATGGGTTTTTCCTTCTCAAATCGTTCCTTGATTTCCCTGAGGACAGGCATGTCACCATCCGCCCACTCGATTCTCTTCTGGCCGGCAGCAGCCAGACCAAGATCTTTTACATCATGTTTTACCATTAGATACTCCTTTATGTTATTTGAATTTACTTTAACCTTTTTACATACTTATACCTGCTTTTTCCAGATTTGAAAAAATAAAGATAATTTTTTCGCATTGTTAAAGAAGCCATTTTCCTTTAACTCTAATCCCGATTTATTTATTCTCTGCTCAACAATATCCGGATTAAACCCCAGCCAGAGATCATGCATCTGATCAGCGAGATCATGACGGCGATGTCTTACAAAATCGATCAATATCAACTGTCCGCCTTTTCTTAATAATTTTATGCAATTCTCAATTACTGAAAACGGATCCGGAATATGATGCAGAGCCAGTACCAGAAAAATATTATCAAAAAAACCCGACCGAAATGGCAGCTGTCTCAAATCAGCTACTAACGGATATAATCTGTCAAGACTTATTTCCCGGCGTGTACGCATCATTTGCGCGATCATTCCCAAATCAGCATCTACCGAAAATACCTTTTGCCCGAGAATTGCCAGAGGCAAGCTGACAAAACCTGTACCACACCCAAGATCAGCTGTTATCTGCCCCTTTCTAAAATACAGTCTACTAAAAATATTCTCTATATCAGAACCATTAAGAAAACTATCCCGGATATGATCCCAGCCACTGGCTTTTGACGCAAAATAGGAACTACGTTTCTTATCTATCAATTTGATGATATCAAGTGGTGGATTAAAAGGATTGATAAAACGAAATATATCTGTCAATTCAATGAATCCGGCAACTTCTGCAAACCACTCCGGTAGAAGATGAATGATATAGTTTCTCTGAAAATTTTCTCTGGCCCGTGACAATAATGCAGTGACTGCAGATACGGATAAATTGAGTTGCTGACTAATCTCTTTGTAGGAGAATCCATCAATCTCACGCAGAAGCAGGGCTGATTTCTGCCTTGCCGGTAATTGCTTAAGAACTTTTAGTACCAGTTCACGGTCATCAATATTTTTTAACCTGCTCTGTAAATGCTCTTCTTTTATTTCTTCGAATTCCCGACGTTTATGGGACCGGAAATAATTGATCACCCGGTTACGCGTGGTTGTAAAAAGCCAATTTTTCAAAGACCGCTGTGAATCCAGATTAGGCAGATTCTTTAATGCCGAAAGATAAATATCCTGAAATAAATCTCGGGCGACATCTGCATCGCCCACTGCATTTTTTACATAAGCATAGATTTCTGCCTCATAAGCATAGAGTTCTTGCCATAATATGTCTTTATCTGCCACAATTAACCTTATATACAAATGAAATGAACAAATCTTTCGGAGAAATAAGAAATTATTATAAAATTTATCAACTAATAATTGCAATTGCCCTGACCGGTGATCCATCAGCATCACTTATTTTTAAAGGGAAACAGGAGAAGAGAAACCCGGTGCCAATCAAATTTTTAAGATTTGTCAGGTTTTCAACAATTAGTAATCCGGCATCAAACAATATATGGTGTACCGGAAGGTCATTTGATCCTACCGGATCCACTGAACAAACATCGAGTCCGATTCCTTTCAATTTTCTCCTACTCACCCATTCTGCAGCTTCCGGGGAAAGAACCGGATATTTCTTAAAATAATTTTTCTGATGCCAAAACTTATCGTGTCCTGTATAGAAGATCACATATTCATTTTCTTCAAAAACAGAATCATATTGCTCTAAAAATTTTAAATCAATTTGCCGGTCAATGTATTCCTGCACATCAACAATCTGTGCTTTACCAAAAAATGACTCCAGCGGCATTTCATCAAGTTTTTCTCCATGCTTGAGCATATGCGCGGGTGCATCAATATGAGTACCGATATGTGAGGTTAATATTAATTTCTTTTCGTTGTATCCATGTTCTTCAACAGTCGCATTCTGAATAATTTCTATGGGATCAGTGCCAGGATACAAGGGCATCGTTGCGTTAATCGTATGTGATAAATCAATAATATCCAAAATTCATCTCTCCGGGTCTTTAGATAAATAGAATATAACAAAACCGATGACTTCTTTTTTTTGATTGCAGCCCTGTGCTGCGATATTACATAGATCAAAACAATTTAGAAATACATTTCCCTAAATATTTATTATGAACTTAATGAATAACAATTGCTTAAATATAAACAATAGAGTAACAAATTTAATATTGCTTAATATAATTAAAAATAAAAAACAAATTCTTAGAAATTGAATTTATTCTTTTCTATCTTTAAAATATTTCGTAATAGTTCAGCCCACCAAATACACGAACGGCCACTAAAAATATATAAATTAATTATACTTTATTGCTGATTTGAATATTTTCATAATACTAAACGGCATACCCATCATAATTCCGGTAGTAATCACTCCGCTCATCATAGCACCGACAATACCATGAATAGCAACATCGGATCCTGTAAGATACAGATTTTTTATCGGGGATTTAATTTTTAGCCAATCAACTTCAAATTTTTGCGGTATACCCGGCAAGCCATATATTTCACCTGCCCGGGGAAAATCGCTGCCAGGGTTGCAATAAAATTCTCCTCTCCGGAATGCAATTCAACTCTTTGGTCGGGATAGATAAACACATCATACGGATCTTTCATTTTAATCCATTTGACTCCGCCCTGCGAGATATAATCAAATATGGCGCGGGTAGGTTCATCCCCGCTCATACCACCCACGTAATGCAATCCCACATCCCACTCATAAGTTTTTTGTGCATTACGCTTAAAAACATGAGTAAATCCGCCCGGTTTATAGTGTCGCTCCAGCACCAGAACCCGCTTTTTCCATAATTGTGCCAGCAAACTCGCACTGGTTAGCGAACTCATTCCCGAGCCAATAATGATGACATCATATTTATTTTCATTAGATTGCATATTCTTTGTCACTCAAACTCGATAATATATTTATCGCTTTCATGAAAACCCTTTTCAACAATTTCATCATTTTTATATATCGCCCATGAGGGCATGCGATTCCGGTCCCGTGTCATATGATATAGCTGAAGCGCACTGTTTGCTGAAAACAGGTATACGGTCCGTTCAGGATTATATGGACTTGGAAAAGCAGCGAACAGACCCTGCTCAGATCTTGTGTATTTTTTGTTGTGCCAGACAAACATATTTTTTTTCATTTCAATATTCAGCCGGGATGCCATAATTTCCATCAAAGAATTATCAGCCGGATTGCCAAGTACAATCAAGTCATAATTTTTCTTATCATCTTCAGTTATTTCGCTGTCCTTAATAACAGGTTTTAATTCTTCAGTATACCTGTCGGCCAGAGTAGTATTAAAGCGATAAGCAAGTGTATGATTGGCCTCTATTTGTCTCCTGGTTCCGTAGACAATTTTTGCCTTATGAAAATTATCAAAATAATTTGACCATGTATAATAATTTTCATAGTCCAGCGGTACATCGCGCAAGCTGTTAAAAATAAGCCTTTCCGGCTTTTCAGAAAACGTATACGTAAATATTTTTTGTTTACCGTCTATCAACAATAATTTATACGAATTATCCTCTCCCGATTCGATATTTATTGTCGT
Source organism: uncultured Calditrichota bacterium (assembly GCA_964445625.1). GTDB lineage: Bacteria > Calditrichota > Calditrichia > JAJRVZ01 > JAJRVZ01 > CAVXXB01. The sequence goes on along the minus strand of CAYULK010000008.1, from coordinate 13,256 downwards.
TAGAAATTGATAAGGTTCACCGGTCTGGTTTACAGCCAGTTGTAATTGCCATTCATCATTTTCAAAAATTAGTTCTGCCTCAATATCAACAACCGGCAGGTCCGATCTGGAAAGCCATTGCATGATGAATGTCTCCAGATCTTTTCCACTGATTTTGTTGGCAATCTTTATGAAATCAGCCGTTGACATCTCTGATTCCTTATATGAATCATGCACTGTATTCATAATGCGTGAAAACATGTCATTTCCGAGAAATAATCGCAATTGGTGCAACAGGTACGTTCCTTTTATTCGCGGAATCTGATAGTGATTATACCCGTCATAAATTCTCCGGGCTTTCAACGGTGCGATTGTACCTTCCTTATTAGTGGTATAAAGATAGCGAACTCCGATTTCTGATAATTTCTCACGAGTATATTCCGGTATTTTGTTCTCTTTCTCAGGCATCTTTTTTAGTAATTTCCAGTAGGCCGCTGTTCCGCTCACAAACCAGTTTTCTGCTTCCGATTCCGCATACACAGTGTTAAACCACAATTTCCTGCTATCGAAAGTATATTTTTCAAGTACTGAGTCAAAATCGTCTGATATTTCTTTATCCTCCGTTACAGGTTGATTATTCTTACGCAGTTCTTTTAGTTTATCAGTGATAAATACCGGACTTACGACCGAGTATCCGAGTGATAATCTGGGTGTAGCACCCGGTAAATCAGGTATTCTACGGTTTTCACCGATGAACTTTTCGCGTAATGTTACTTTTCCGGAATGTGCCAGGAAAACCAGATTCTCTGCCATATCTGATGTTGTTATCTTTCCATCGCAGGCATGCGGCCGGTTGATTGGAGCTGAAGCCAGTACATTCACACCGGCAATCGCATTAATTTTACCTTTATTTTCAGAATAGAACTTGTTGAATGCGATATCTCTGTTCCAGGGTGTAAAAATGAGGTCATACGGTGCATTGTCGGCATTGGGAATATATTCCTTACGAACTTCCGGGTCCTTGTTATTATTGTTACACCAGTAAAAATCTTTTGTGTTGCCATAAAATTCATTATTTGTACTACGCCACAGTTTATGTTTATACGTACCGAGTAATAAAACTGCAATTTCATCTGTCTTGGTATCACCAATCAACCAGTCATTAGCATACATCCCATTATTGTTTGTGGTCAGTATTTCCACGACATCATCGATGTTTTCAGCATATTGCGCCGCTTTACGTATACGGTTTGACTGTGGCGAACCGTCGGGATTGAACGGGGTTTGAGATACTGTCGTTTCCCCAATCATGATACCCTTTTCATTGATATAAAAATCGGCACCGGAATGAATACCACCAGGAAAGGTCTGATACACCAGGCGATGTCCTTTCACAGGAATGACGTCACAAATGATGTTCCAGTGCGGACCGGTATAGCCGCCCCACATGAAAATCTGTCCGAACACAATCCGGCCGTCGGTTGTAGATGATTTATTTGCCAGAAAAGAGGAACACTTATGTAACTTCTCAGGGATGTTCAGTTCGTCCTCACTTTTCATAAAATTCTGTCCTGAGAGTGGATTTGCCGTACGCGGCATGGCATATCGTGCCCATTCGATGTCAATTGCCGAGTTCATGGTGACCACATCAATCAAATCCAGTTGCCTGTCAAATAATTTTACCCCGGCTTTATTAGCCCCATCGGCGATGCCGCGCATTTCGGTCAAATATTCCTTTTCATACTCACGCAACATAAATGCATCTGCGATAAATCTAAAATCCCGCCAGCCCTGCTTCGGATCTTTTTCGTTGACCTCGATCGCTAATTTATTCATATACTCAACCATCTCTTCGGCAATAAGATATCCATACTGATATCCCCGGTCATATGGTTCACCTTCTATGTGAACAAATATCCATCCCTGGTCATCATAGCGATAGCCTTCATTAAACCAGCGTACCGTTTCCTGCGGAATATACTGAGTAATGTCTTCTACTTTTTCCATAGAGACATCATCGAACCAGACCGTACCCCGTGCATCGCCATTATAACCAAAATGTAATCGAATCCGATCAGTTTTTGATGTGGCGATGAAAGTGACTTCAATTTTTTGCCAGTCATTTGTCGCGCCGAGTGAAGGTGACTGATTGGTAAAAGGAAAAGATGCCATCGTAATGCAAGCCGCAATTGAAGTAGGATACCGGTCAATCGGATTGGTGACAACATTTTCCGTTTTTATCCAGGCACTCAATCTATAGAGGTGTCCGATTTTTAAATTTAACGCATCAGAAATGATTGTTGTTTTCTGACCGGTAGAATGAATAATCTGCAGGCTTGAACTACCAGATCTTGCATTTTGAGCATCCATGCTCACTGCTCCTGGAGTCTCAATTTTCCAGTCTGCCGGCAAATTATCAGAACCGGTCAATTCAAATCCATAGTTTGTAACATCAATTTTTGAATTTTGAATCTGAGCAGATGCCAGACTTAAGAACAGAAAAATAATCAGATTAAGAAACATTAATAAATTCTTCATATACACAGATCCTTTTAAAAATTGAATATAAAATATTTGCTAAAATGCATCCCCTGCCATAAAAGTAAGAGAAGAATTATCGTATGTCCCGAAACCACGCAGGCGATCATCACCAAGTATCGGATATACAAGAACCGGGGTCTGATCGGTTACCTGTGTCCAGGTGCCCTGAAATGCCATCATACCGCGCAGGAATAGTGGAAAAAAGTGGCGCAAATCTATAGCATTGCTTATGAAATTAAAATATCTGCCTAGCCTGGATAATTCATGAATAGTATCCGTCAATGAGTTAAAATCAATTAAGACAGAAAGACCATCTTATGTCTTTGATTCAGATTTATGAATAGATTAGGCTAGTCGACAAATATGAATAGCGTATCTTTTTCTGATGAAAATGTAAATTTGGCGTCCTCCCATGCAGCGGGACCAAATGATCCTCTTGCATTATTTGAAAAGCCATATGCTTCGCTGGGTATACCCAGGAAATTTGTATCCAGTTCTCCATCCTCATCCTCATCATGGAACACCTTAATAGCATATATCCCGTAGGGAATGTTTTCGAATTCAACCTCTGCTCTGTTTTCAGCCACTTCAGCACTCCGCCCCATAAATGCAATTCCTTCCTTTTCGTAATCTTCCTTTGAATTCGAAAGTGCCACCATTGCAGTACCTACATTTTCAGGAATATTCGTGATGATAACAACAACCCTACCTTCCTGTACAGTTACATTGCTGGAGTCCTGAGCAAATAGAGACGAAACGGTAAAAATAAAAAACATGAAAAGAATTTTCCTTTTTTCATACATCATTAACACTACCTTTCCTGTTCGGACAATATTCATCCTGTTAAAAATCCATTTGATCAAATTAAAAGTCAATTCTTTAACACAGTAATATCCCGTACTTTACCTTCACGAAGAATAGTAAAGGTAAGCGGTTGATCGTCCTTAACAGAGTTTATTTTCATGCGAATCTGATCCAGATTCTTCAAATGTAGTGGTACACCCTCTACTTTTAACAATATATCACCACCTATGAATAATTCCACATTTTCAATTTTTATCGGGATTCGCCCGCCACGTAATCCCATGCGTGCTGCTATAGAATTTGCAGCCACTTTTTGAACCAGAAGACCTGCATCCTGGGGTAAATTGAATGCCGCCGCCATTTCATCCTGCAAGTAGAATGAATCAAGACCTGTCCAGAAAAAGGGTTGCTCGAGAAGAATTTTATTCGCCAGGTTTGAAGTAACGACAAAACCAATTCCCTCAAATCCACCGGACTGGGATAAAATGTGACTTACAGTACCAATAATTTCACCCTGCATATTAAACATGGGTCCACCGGAATTCCCATGATTAATTGAAGCGTCGGTCTGGAATAATTCCATGCCCACCATATCACTGGCAGTTTTCCCCTCTCTTCTTCGCCCACTGATGTACCCGACAGTTAGTGATTGGCTGATACCATAAGGTGCACCAACGATAAAAATCTGATCTCCGACCTTTACATTATCAGAATTTCCGAGTTTAGCAATAGAGTATTTTTTAGGCATCCATTCCAATTGTATCAGCGCAACATCTGCCATTTGATTCGATGATAATACCTTGGCCGGAACAGCTTCACCATGATCAAATTCCACGACAAGTCTGTCGGCGGTTTGTATCACATGAGCAGCCGTTAATATTTTACCATCTTCCGATATCAAAACACCCGATCCCAGTCCGGACATCATCACATCCTGTCGTCCCGGAATGGGTGATACCCCACGCTCATTGACATTAATCACAACAACAGAACTCTTAACTTTCTGAAAAACCTCTCCGATATTTTGGGCAAACATCTGACTTACCAGGGAAATAACAATAAAAATCACCGCTTTGTACATCTGTGTCTCCTCTTGTTAAAATATAAATCCTGCTTTAAAATAATAATTATATTGTTTTGGGCCCGGATTGAGCGGACTGTGATCACCCCGCGAATAAATAAACTCAAATGGCCCGATAATTGATTGAAATTGTAATCCTATAGCATATCCAAGGATAATATTATTCCCGGCCGGCGGAGATTGACCATTTATTTTGTATCCAAAGGCAGCGTTGCCCATCAATTTAATAAAGATGTCCTTTTTAAACTCATAACGATAGTCAATTCTTCCAACAGTCATTTCATCACCGGCCAGTTGCATATAATCCAGACCGACAAATGTATCCGGACCACCCAGGAAAAAGCGTTTATAAACCGGGAGGTCTTCACCGGTTCCCCAAAATCCCTGTAACATAAATGTATGAAATCTGGCAAAGGTCATATACCAACGTGCTGTTAATTCGAGGCGATAAAAATCCAGATCAGACCCCAGGCTTTTACGACTATTATCATATCTGCCATAGAAATAAAAACCGTTCCGGGGTAGAAGTACATCATCAAGCCGGTCGATAGTACCCGAGATTATAATTGTCCGTAAATTATCCGTAAACTTTGGAAAAAGGCTCGAATCCCGTAAGGCCACATCCGGTTTAATATTCATATACTGAAAGGCATATTCTGCTTCCAGTATCGCTGCTTTACCCAAAAGAATATCCAGACCCGGCGCAAATGATTGCGCCTTGTCCTTATAAGTCGCTATTTGCTTACCGTATATATCGTACACCGGCACCGGAATATCCCAGAAATAATACTTTAAGAACGGAAAGATGATCAGATCGAGGCTGCTCGATGGAAATGATGGTTTGAAACAAAACGATGTTAATCCTGCGAACTGTAAATCACTCTCAAGGCGCAGGCCGGGAATCAACAGATCTGTTCCGACAAACGAGGCAATTCCTACCAGAGCATGTAAATCATTATAACGAAATCCGATTCGCAGTTCTCGTTGTGTGCTTTCCTGTACATTTATCTGCAGAATAATTTTGTCTTTTCCCTTTGGGAAAACATCATATTCAATCGTCTTAAAATATCCAAGGGCATATAAATGTGAAATTCTGCTTTCCAGATCTTTCACATTAAATATATCACCGGGTTTTAATCCTATCTGATTGTATATAAAATGAAATGAGAATTGTTTATTACCCGCTACTTGAATACCATATATTATCTTCGAAGAATCCGTTAAATTTACATTCAATGATTCACTATGATCTTGCGAATAATAGTCCAGTATTTCTTTCAATTCCATCAGATGTTTCTTTTTGGATTGCGCAGCTTCCCTGCCCTTTTTTAACAATAATTTGATCTTATCTGCCTCAAAATCTGCAGATGAAAAATTTTTTATATCCGGTGTGATTATTATATCAGCCAGTTTTTTATTTTCTTCCACTCTTTCAAGTCCCACCAGATTAAAAGTCTGTTCAAAAACATCGAGAAAGCTTTTAATATCTTCCTTTTTCATTAGTGGTGCACCGACATCCACACCAATAATAATATCCGGGCCCATTTTTTTTAAGACATCAGCCGGAAAATTATTTATCAGTCCGCCATCAACTAATAATGAATCACCCCATGTTACCGGCTTAAAAACACTCGGGATTGACATGGTTGATCGCATCGCTTTGGATAATGAGCCTTCCGAAAGTATAATTTCTTTGCCGGTAAGCAAATCTGTGGCAATACAGCGAAAGGGAATTGGTAGCTGATCAAAATCTTTTACCGATTCATATTGCAGGGTCAACTGTGTGAATAGTAATGTAACCTTTTGGCCTTCGACCATGGCATCCGGTATTACCGGTGTAAATCCCTTCATACCCAGCACAATCTGATGCCGGCCGTCATATTTTTTACGCAGATATGGCACATCTTCCCGGACGGGCCGGTCAGTAAACAATTCATTCCAATCAATCTCAGTTACCAGTTTTTCAAGCTCATCACCCGTGTATCCGGCAGAATATAGCGCTGCGACAATGCCGCCCATACTGGTGCCGGTGATATAATCAATCGGGATACCCAGTGAATCCAGCATCTGGAGGGTGCCAACGTGGGCAATCCCTTTGGCCCCACCGCCTGACAGCACTAATCCAATCTTGGGTCGTTCCTTACTCGCGAAAACCGACACAGAGAAAACTAAAAATATTATCAGAACAATTATTTTGTTATGGATTCTCATAATTAAGTTAATAACAACTGTTCCCATTTTATGTTAAAACAATAATAAGTTAAATGAAAACGTCATTTCGAATTTATTTCGGAATTTATTAAAAATAGAACCTGTCCCAAAGGGATCCCTTCAGGAAAACAAGTTCAGGTTGACGCGACAATTAAGATCTTATGACTAATTCAGGCTAAATATTAAATCCCGGTATATAAAGGGATATTCATGGCTGACGCTTAAAAATATTTTTTAATCCCGAAACTGCCAGAATGGTGAAAATAATTTTTATAATAGATCCCGGGATGAAGGGGAAAAAGCCTAACTGGAGAACATTGTTTGCTCCAACATAATGCTTCAACCAGCCCAATCCACTTATAAAGATTATTGCTGTTCCGGCAATCAATGCAATGGCGTTAAGAATCATTTTATTGTTCGTATTGTGTTCAGAAATATAACCTGTAAGATAAACTGCGGGTAAAAATCCAATCAGATATCCACCCGTTGGACCTAATAAATGACCGGCTCCAAATCCGGCATTTGCAAATACGGGTAAACCGAGTATACCCTCAATTAAATATGTCAGAACAGCCAGTGAACCACGACTTTTACCGAGAAACAGACCAATCAACAGAACAGCAAAAGTCTGCCCGGTAATCGGAACAGGACTAAAAGGCACTTTTATTGCAAGTTGGGCAAATAAAGCGATAAATATTGATGAACCGGTAATCAGGATGATATCAAATATAAGCGTATCATGCTTTTCTGAGGGACGATAATTATCAATAAAAAAGTTGTTTTGCATAGAAGATTCTTCCATGATTTAGGTTTGAAGGGTTAATTTCACATATTTTTAAAAACAAATCTACTTTTTTTTAATAATTATCTGTGTTTTTATATGGTTTAACATTGTACTTAATATTAAATTATCTCCCGGTATTATTTCATAAAATGAAAATTTCAAGGAAGAGATTACTAACATTAATTGATGATCAACTTTACCAGGTTTAGAAAGGATTAAAACCATGAAGGCAGAATCATTCAATCCGTTTGAGATGGCTCAGGCTCAGTTTGATAAGGTGGCTGAAATCATCAATCTGGAACCCGGAGTACGAAAGTTATTACGCAATCCGTTACGTGAATATCAATTTCAGATACCGGTGCACATGGATGACGGATCAGTAGAAGTATTTTCAGGCTTTCGCGTTCAGCATAATGACGCCCGGGGTCCCTGTAAGGGAGGCATTCGCTTCCATCCCCAGGAGACAATAGACACGGTTCGCGCTCTGGCAACCTGGATGACCTGGAAATGTGCAGTGGTCGATATTCCGCTTGGTGGCGGAAAAGGCGGTGTAATTTGCGATCCGCATAATCTCAGTTCGCGGGAACAAGAACAGATTTGCCGCGGATGGATAAGGCAAATGGCCAGGAATGTAGGTCCTTTGCAGGATGTTCCGGCACCGGATGTCATGACAAATGCTCAACATATGTTATGGATGCTTGATGAGTATGAAACAATTCACGGCGCCAAATATCCTGGTCTTATTACCGGAAAGCCGGTGGGAATGGGCGGATCACTCGGACGTACGGAAGCTACCGGCTATGGCCTTGTTTTTACATTGCGCGAAGCGCTGAAAACGCTTAATATCAAAACAGATCAAACCACCGCCAGCGTTCAGGGTTTTGGCAATGTCGCACAGTTTGCCATTCAATTATATGAAGAACTCGGGGGCAAAACGATCTGTGTCTCATGCTGGGATCAGAATGATCAAACTTCATACTCGTACCGCCGGTTGAGCGGCGTTAACTTCACAGAACTGCACGGAATTACAGACCGCTTTGGCGGAATAAATCAGGCCGAAGCAAAGAACCTGGGGTATGACATTCTGGAAGGTGATGCGTGGTTAGAGCAGGAGGCTGAAATCCTGATGCCCTGCGCTATTGAAAACCAGATTACCGGTGATAATGTTATGAAGATAAAGGATACGGTAAAAATAATTGCCGAAGGCGCCAATGGACCCACAACACCGGAAGCAGATAAATACCTGCAAAAAAAGGAAATTTATGTTATTCCGGATTTTCTGGCCAATGCCGGTGGGGTGACTTGCAGCTATTTTGAACAGGTTCAAAGCAATATGAATTATTTCTGGGAAAGGGATGAAGTCCTGGATCGTGTGGATAAAAGAATGACAGCGGCTTTTCATGCTGTTAATGATCTTGCTGTAAAAAAGAAAATATTTAATCGTGATGCAGCCTATGTCATTTCGATCAGCAGAGTGGCACAGGCCTGCAAAGATCGCGGCTGGATTTAAATCACTATGGCTAAACGTAGTAAAAATATAGATAAACTGTTTGTCAGCCTGGAAGAACGCGCCAAAGAACTCAATTGTCTTTATACCGTGGAAAAAATTCTTCTGAATACGGGCGATAGTCTGGAAAACATTCTTCTGAAAATTGCCAAGGTTATTCCTTCCGGTATGCAATACCCGCAAATCTGCAAGGTTAAAATAGTCTACCAGGAAATTGAATATCCCATCAATAAATTTCGCGAGACCCGTTGGTTCATCAGCGAGGATATTACTGTACAGGATCGCGTGATCGGGTGGATAAAGGTATATTATTCCAAAGAGAAACCTATTAGGGATGACGGGCCGTTTTTAAACGAGGAAAAGCGGGTTCTAAGTTCAATTGCTCAGCGTGTAGGTCACTTCGTTATGTACCAGAAAATGCGCCTCGTTTTTGATAAAATGGAATCAACGCGCGAGGTAATTTCAAAAAGCAGAACGGGGGATTGGCAGGCGGCGCTGGATCTTCTGGGCAGATCAGACCCTGATATTTTGAATCGCGTTTCGCGGAAAATGCTCAATTATCTTGTCTGGAAAGGATACCCCGAATCAGAACAATTGCTGATCAAATTTATTCCTCTACTGCGCTACGGCCAGCATGATATTCTTGGCGAATCAAACAGTCCGCTACAGCAGCGCGCAACGGATGATACTGAGAGATTGAACCAGGAAGTATTTGAAATTGCTGGTCAGCATATGAACGATTCCGAAATAATGTTAAACATCCAGGAATGGGTAAAACAGGATAAAACCAGTTTTCTGATCCGGACTGTCTCTTCTATCAATTCTTCTCTCACGGACATTGCCGACGCAATTCGGCGGTATTATCAAATTGCCCCCCAGGGCATGGAGTTGGCTCCATCCACCCGGATCGGTGTTCGTGCCGCACTTATCCGCAGGTTTTTCACCGATCAACTGGAGTTTGTTAATATCGCAAAAAACTATGTCCGGGTTTCCGACTTCCGCTATCTGATACAGCACATGATAAGCCCTTCGGGCAGCCATGGCAAACTGGGAGGCAAAAGTGCCGGTCTTTTCCTGGCGAGTCGAATACTTGAAGAAAATAAGGAGCATGAAGAATTACTGCGTAATTTCAAGGTTCCTAAAGGTTGGTATCTCACTTCCGATACAATGCTACAGTTCATGAATTATAATAACCTGGAGGATATGCTTGAACAGAAATACAAGCCCATTGATGAGATCCGCAAAGAATATCCGCATGTGATCATGCTGTTTAAAAGTTCCTCATTTCCACCTGGAATAATTCAGGGCCTCTCGATGGCGCTGGATGACTTTGGTGACACACCGCTGATCGTCCGCAGTTCCAGTCTTCTCGAAGACCGCCTGGGATCAGCTTTTTCCGGTAAATATAAAAGCCTGTTTCTGGCCAACCAGGGTAAAAAAAATAAACGGCTTGAGGCCGTGCTTGATGCCATTGCCGAAGTTTATGCCTCGACTCTGGGGCCAGACCCCATGCAATACCGGGCAGAAAGAGGTTTACTCGATTTTCATGAAGAAATGGGCATCATGATCCAGGAAGTGGTAGGAGAACAAGTAGGTGATTATTTTTTTCCAGCCTATGCCGGAGTGGCATTTAGTAATAATGAATTTCGCTGGTCACCACGGATAAAAAGAGAAGATGGTTTGATTCGAATGGTGCCCGGACTGGGTACCCGCGCTGTTGATCGTCTCAGTGATGACTATCCGATTCTGATTGCTCCCGGTCATCCGGAATTACGAACTAATGTCAGTATAGAAGACCGGGTTCGGTATTCGCCGCAAAGGGCAGACGTCATTGATTTGAAAGAAAATTCCTTTAAATCTATTAAGATAAGTGATCTATTGAAAAGTCATGGCAATGAATATCCGGGAGTATTAAATATAATTTCTCTCTATGAACATAATCATTTGAAACAACCGGTCGGTCTCACAGTGGATTTTGTCAAAGAAGATCCCGTGGTCACTTTTGAAGGATTGATCTCAAATACGAATTTCATCAAACTTGTAAATATAATATTAAAGACATTACAAAACGCATTGGCAACACCGGTGGATATCGAATTTGCATCTGATGGCAAGAATTTTTACCTGCTGCAATGCCGGCCACAAAGCTATTCCAGGTATGACGCACCTTCACCGATTCCGGATGATGTCCCCGAATCAGATGTTGTGTTTACTGCAAACAGATTTGTATCTAATGGTACAGTACCGGATATCCAGTATATTGTCTATGTCGATCCGGAAAAATACTCCCAGATTAGTGATATATCTGAATTAAAATCGATCGGCAAGGTAATAGGTAAATTAAATCAGTCCCTTCCCCAGCGCCGGTTTATTCTGATGGGACCGGGACGGTGGGGGAGCCGTGGCGATATTAAAATGGGTGTTAACGTCACCTATTCGGATATTAACAATACGGCTGTTTTAACTGAAATTGCCAGAAAAAAAGGAAATTATGTACCGGATTTGTCCTTTGGAACCCATTTCTTCCAGGATCTTGTGGAGGCCAATATCCGTTATCTGCCGCTCTATCCGGATGACGAAGGCATTATATTTAATGAGGAACTATTTACCCGGTCACCCAATTCCCTATATGAATTATTTCCAGCCTTTACTCATCTTAGTGATGTGATACGTGTAATTGATGTCCCGGCAGTCACCGACGGTAGAGTGCTCCGGATTTTAATGAATGCCGATATTGATAAAGCCATTGGACTGCTTGCAATGCCTGCCGAATCTTCCGACTCGCGGCAGGATATTATCGGCCATGTCGGAATAGTGCGCGATGATCACTGGCACTGGCGCCTGGAAATGACCCAAAAAGTCACCCGGCAACTGGACCAACACCGCTTTGGTGTAAAATCCGTTCACCTCGTCGGGAGCACCCTAATGGCTACGGCACAACCGGGTAGTGATATTGATCTTTTAGTCTGCTTTGAAGGATCTAAGACGCAAAAAAAAGAATTGATGCACTGGTTTGAAGGGTGGAGTTTATGTCTTGATGAGATGAATTTTATGCGTACCGGATTTAAGGCCGGTGGACTTCTGGATATTCATTTTGTAACCGATAAAGAACTCGCCGAACCTGCGCTTATTGAGAGCCGTCTGAACATAAAAATTGCTGACATGAAGAATATGCCCCTGGGCGGATCGCCATAAATGGATGGTAAGAAATGTTCGTTCCCAAGTACAACTTGGGAACGAGTATTCAACAGTGCCATCAATCTATTACACTACCTGGCATTGCGTCATCATGATATCAGCGACTTACAGGACAGGTTGGGATTACTTGGAATCTCACGCCTGGGACGGGCTGAAAGTCACGTTATGGCCAGTATCACGGCGGTAAAAAATAATCTAAAACACCTGCTTCGCCAGAAAAAATTTGATCCGCAAAAAACAATTATGTCCATTCGTCAGGGTAGAAAACAAATTAGCAGAAATACCACTGAATTACTCGGTAAAAAACTTAAGGGTAGTAAAGTGCGCATTATGGTTACCCTGCCAACCGAAGCGGCGACCAATAAAACAATTGCATATGATTTACTGACAAATGGTATGAACTCTGCCCGGATAAATTGAGACCATGTGTGCATTTACAAATTTACCCGCGCTTCTGCTAACCGCTATGAGCCGTCCCAGGGTTGGTGTCATGCTGGCCCCCCCGCGGCGATCTGGCTATTGAAGTAAGCTGGCGCCAGCTGGCTTACATCCAGGAAGAAATCATGTGGATGTGTGAAGCGGCTCATGTACCAGTCATCTGGGCGACTCAGGTTCTGGAAACACTTGCCAAAAAGAGCTTGCCATCCAGGGCAGAGATAACTGATGCTGCAATGGCACAGCGCGCAGAATGTGTCATTTTGAACAAGGGACCACATATTGTTGAAGCAATCAGAATGCTGGATGATATAATGTTCAGTATGCAGGAATATCACAATAAGCAGGCACCCATGATGCCGCTCCTGGATAGTGAAGATTATCTGAAGATAATAAAATAAATGATGTTGGATATAAACAGACTGGTTATCCTAACCGGACCCTCGTGTGTCGGAAAGACACCACTGGAAAGATCCTTGCGTCATTTATATCCCGAAATTGACAAAAAACTTAAACGTTTGGTTGCCTACAATTCCCGTACAAAAAGGCCCTCCGAATCAGATGGTGTAGATTATAATTTTCGCTCCAGAGATCAGATCCAACATTTGGCAAAGCAGAATAAAATTGTGCTGATTGAAGCCAGAGGTGATTTACATGGCTTTGATATGGATGAACTTCAAAAAATCTTAAAACACTCAGATGCGTTTTATGAGGGC
>CAYULK010000007.1:0-28192 GCA_964445625.1 uncultured Calditrichota bacterium | reverse complement strand
ATATTTTCTCAAGCACCCGGAATTTCAACACCTCATCCGGAGGACCGTCACGTATTATTTCTCCTTTATCAATCAAAATCATCCTCCCACAAAATTGTGCGGCCAGGTTTATATCGTGAGTAACAACAATAACTGTCAATTGTCTCTCTTCTTGCTGAACTTTCAAAATCTGATAAATTTCAATCTGATGATGTAAGTCCAGCGCAGAGGTTGGTTCATCAAGAAGTAAAATTTTAGGTTCCTGAGCCAGAGCACTGGCAATCATTACACGTTGTTTTTCCCCACCGCTTAGTTCCTGAAAGGATCTTGATCGGAATTGGAATACATCCAGAATATCCATTGAATAATTAACAATCCGGTCATCTTTATCTGAGTAAAGCTGAACACCTTGTAAATACGGAAATCGTCCCATTTTTACGACATCTTCAACGGAATATGCAAACGTTAAATCGATCTCCTGGGGCAGATATGCGATCTGCCGGGCAAGAACTTTTCGTGACATTGACCTGACGTGTGACCCATCAATCAATATCTGGCCATCGGAGCTTTGATATATACCATCGATCAACTTTAACAGGGTTGACTTGCCGGCGCCATTGGGTCCGATAATACTAATAAATTCCGATGGTATTACATGCATGGATATATTCTGTAAAACAGCATTCTCGCCGTAAGAAAAATTCAATTCGTCAATATCTATTAAATTCATAATCTTGATTTTATAAAGATATAAAGTGAAAAAGATTCATGATAGATTATTTGCCTGCTTCTGAGGAAACACGATCAATTATTGTCCTGAATTGCCTTGCCAGCAATACAAGCCTGGGTCCCGGAATTAACGTATGGCTACCGGTAACTGTAAATACATTGCCATTTATAGTAGCAGAAACATGATCCAATTGTTTCCAAATAATTACATCATCGGTTTTTCGTATATCGGGAGCACCATCGGTTTCAAATTCAATTATAACTTCCGGATTTCTGGTTAAAATTGTCTCCAAATTAACCGCACTATAACGCGCAGGTAAATCTGAAAAGATATTCATCCCGCCGGCAATCTCCCACACTTCATTTATGAATGTGTCCTCTCCTACGGCGGTAATATTCTTTAGTGATCCGCGTTCACGACCAATAACAAGCATTGCTCCGGGCCTATGTATGCCAGCTTCCGATTTAATAACAGAGAGTGAATCTTTAATATTCATAATCAGTAATGCGGCATCATCTTTTCTATCCAAAAGCGTTCCGATTGTGTCAATCGTAGCCAGTACATCTGAAATATTTTCATTGGGTAACATGATAACTGACAATTGGAATTTGGCAAGTTCATCATTCAATTTGGCGTGGGAAGGAACACCGATGAGAACGGTTGGTCTTAAACTGACAATTTTTTCGATATTCGGATTTATCAGTCCGCCAATCTTTTCTTTCTTACCCGCCTCTGGTGGAAAACGGCAAAAGTCACTTACTGCGATAAGATCATCATCACCCCCTAGTGCATAAATAATTTCTGTTGTATGCGGGGAAAGTGATATAATCCGTTTCTGAAATGAACCTTGCTTTTGTTTTTGATTCACACAACCATTAAGTATAAAAATCACAGCAAGGAATATGGTAAATATCAGATATTTAAGCATATCATTTTCAAAAGATCATATTCAGGAAAAAATGTTAACCTGAATCACGCAGGCAGGCGGATCAGCCTGCCGGCTGACTTGTCTGCCCTGAACTTGGTTCAGGATATCAGGTTCTATAATGAATTGGCATAAAACAAAATACCCGGTTTCCTTCGCAGGAAAACCGGGTACTGCCCACACTATCGGTACTTAGTTTGCGCGCTATACCTCCCCCTGCGAGGGGATTGCTGTACAGCAAATTCCAACTTGGCAAATTGCAATATAGTATGTATATAAAATAAATGCAAAAACATATGATAATGTTAAAGTAGTCTTAAATTTTCTGAATTATTCACTTTTATCCTATTTTTTCTTACCTTATTTAAAAGAATCATAACAGATCATGCGCCGATTTATTGTAATTATTCTATTAAGTATTATTTCTCCTATCCCGGGTAAAGCCCAGGTTGCGACTAGTTTTGAACAAATATTCCGCTACCGTTTATCACAATCCTACATTCCCAATGTAAGCGAAGTCTACGGTGTTGCCTTCCGTGATATCAACAATGACCATCTCCCGGACATTTATTTGATCCGGTATTTCGGAGACAACCAGCTTCTGGTTAACAACGGTGCCTACCGGCCATTCAAAGACGCGACGGCTATCGCTGATCTTTCCGGTAATCCAAGGCCCAAAGGTGTATATAAAGCAGAACTCGGCGAAACCACCTATGATTTAAAATTTGGTACTTCAATTGTAGATATTGATAATGACGGTGATGGTGATGTCTTTATTTCAGGCTGGGGTATTTCAACCGCGCTTTATCGAAACGATGGTAATCTCAATTTCAAAAACATCACAGACCGGATTGATATTTTTCCACCAATTCACGCCAATGCAATTGTGGCCGCTGATATTGACAATGATGGACTGATCGATATTTTGTTTACCGATGAACATTCGAACAACCGGTTATTGCGAAATCTTGATGATGGATATTTTGAAGATATTTCAGATCGAAGCGGATTAACCGAAAACGCGCTGAGTCGGGGTGCGGCATTTTGCGATCTGGATAATGACGGTGATCAGGATCTATATATCACTAATTGGGATAGTCCTGATTTTTTATATATTAATAATGGTCAGGGACTATTTGAAAGATCAGGATTGGATCTAAATTCTCTGAATAAACCCTATAAGACAGGTAGTGTGGCTTTTGCTGATCTTGATAATGATAATGATTTTGATATTGTGGTGACACGATTTGACGGGCCAAACCTTGTTTATATCAACACCGATCCGGATTCTCTTCACTTCACAGAACATGAAATCAGCTATAATTCACGTAGCTCCGGCTGTGTGATAGCAGATTTTAATAACGATGGTCTGCAGGATATTTATTTTTCAAATTTTGGTCAAAATCATCTTATTCTGTCGCCACTTTCTGACGTCTCGACTACGCTTGTAGATTCTCAGGATACAAACCGATCACAAAGTACAGGAATTGCGTACGCTGACTTTGATCTCGATGGTGATCTTGATTTATACGTTGCAAATAAAAACGTTAATTCGATTTTTTACCAGAATCACACAAATAATAATTCTTATATCAAATTCGATTTACATGGTATACGGACAAACTCTGATGCCATCGGTACACGTGTGGCTATTTATAATCCGGGTCATATCGACGATCCGGAGTATTTATTGGGTATGAGAACCGTCTCCGGTGGTTCCGGTCTCTATTCGCAAAATGAACCCGTTTTACACTTTGGCTTGGACACCACAGAAATAGTAGATGCTGTGATCAGTTTTCCGTCAGGTAAAGTACTCACCAGGAATCATCTTCGTTCCGGACATACATACGTAATATATGAATATGATTTCCCTATGCGCAGCATATTAATTTTCCTGCGAAATCTTGGGAAGCGGATGCAGCAAATGGTTTTCTGGTATCAGGTTTTTCTGACTATTCTTTTCTTTGTTCTGACTTTTGTTTTTATCAGACTTGGCTTGCGGCGGTATCGATGGAGTCCCGGGACAGCCAGTGCATATCTTGCCGGATTCTTTTTATTGGCATTGATTGCCATTACTGCACTGAGTCAATTAGGACTTTTAACAATATTTCTGGTTATCAACATTCTGACAATTGTGTTTGTCGCTATTTTAGTCGTTAATTCTGAAAGATATTACCGGTTAAGGAAAAGCAGAGAAAAATACCGCTCTGTATTATTAAACCTCAGTAATCAGATAGTTGAAATACATGATGATAAAAAATTATTTGCGACGGTAATTGATAATATCCATCAAAATTCGGATTTTGATCAAATCGAACTGTATACGATTAGTGAGGACGAAACAAAAATAAAATCATACCTGCTTTCAGGTGAGCAGCACTCAGAAAATAATCTTTCAATACTACCTGAATCAGATTTATTTCTGGATAAACTTCGCTCAGAAAAATTTCTGCGAAATTTAGATCATAGAGAACTCACCGGAGTATTTGATTTCTTCCAGACTCAAAATATTGCTGCCATAGAGCGTAATAATCGCATTTATGGCATACTTATTATGGGCTCCTCTATGCCGGTTACTCCTCTCAGTAAAGAAGATATTGACTTATTTAAAGTCATCGGAAATCAGATGGCTATCGCCATGGAAAATAACGAATATATCCGTAAATCCACAGAAATGATCAAAAAATTAACCGCCGCTGAAGTACGTGAAAAATACCTTAATGAACTGGAAACCACAAATGCGGAACTGGATCAAAAAAACCAGGCTCTGCAAAAATTATACGATGAGTTGAAGGAGACTCAAACACAGCTGATACATTCGGAAAAAATGGCGTCACTTGGTCAACTCGTTGCCGGAATCTCTCACGAGCTCAATAATCCAATAGGATTTATTTATTCCAATGCTAAGCAGTTAAAAATTTATACCGGTAGAATAGAAAAATTCATCAAAGAATACGACCAATCTGCAAAAAATGCTGAAAGTAAAAAAAAGCAGATGGAAAATTTACTTCCCGATCTGAATAGCCTGATACATGACACGATTACCGGCAGTCAGATGATTAAGGAGATTGTTGACAACCTGCGCAATTTTTCACATCTTGATGAAGCGATATGGAAAAAAGTGGATATACACCGCGGAATCGAAAGTAGTATTAAAATAATGTTACCACAATTTAAGAGACAGCTGGAGATTCATAAAGACTATCAGGCCTCAGGAATCATTTCATGTAATCCCGGCCAGTTAAATCAGGTTTTTTTAAATATCCTGGCTAATGCGGCACAGGCAATTGAGAATTCCGGAAATATTTGGATAAGCACCCGGGATGAGGATGATTACCTGGTCATAGAGATAAAAGATGATGGGAAAGGCATGCCCCCCAAAACCCTAGACAAAATTTTTGATCCATTCTTTACAACGAAGGATGTCGGAGAAGGAACCGGACTTGGCTTGAGTATAAGTTATTCAATAATTCAGAATCACAATGGTATAATCAGCGCAAGAAGTGAGGTTAATAAGGGCAGCATATTTACCATAAAGATACCATATAACATTCCCGAACATTAATTCACACCAATACAACTAACGATTCTTCAATATCAGGCGAAAATGCAATTGGATATAGGAGAAAATATCATATTGGATATTTGGATCAGGAATGATTCGCGTAATAATTGTGCGGGCCAAATATTTTTAATAATGCCAGATTTAGCAGATCTTCATTAATTTCACCATCTGTAGTGGACATATGTTGGATTCTGGCACTTTTATTATCCACAATCTGAAAAATTTTTGGGTTCAGCATTTCACCCATTGATGCTACCATGCATCCTTCAGGCGCAAGATTCAAAACCAGATCAGCACCCTGATTAATCTCAGTTATGGTTGCACCGATATATGGTATTAATTCTCCCTCAGGCTTCAGGGTAGGTGCAACTGGGCGCGCAGCGGAGATATAATCACGCACACTATGCGGCATCGCAACTCTTGCAGCTTTATAGAGAGGTCGGGCCAGAATATTTTTGATTACACGTGAGGTACTTTCTGCTTCTTTAATTTTTTTCGTTTCTTGCCGAATTAGATCATGTATTTCTTTTTTTCCTTTTTTTGATGATATCGAACTGAGATTTTCTTTATATTTTTTAATTTCATCACGAGCCAATACAATTCTTTGTTCGACAATATATTCAAAATAAGACCACATAGGTGCATAAGAAAGATTAAACCAGTCAAATCCGCGGAAATCGATCAGCAACTTTAGAATCTCTTCAATCTGAGCCAATCGTAAATATATTTCACCATCAACATGTATTTTTATTTTGTTATTATCCTCATGTTTACCATTTCCACCTACTTTATCCCATTTTTGACTGAACTCTCTGAATAAACGACGCAGGCCATTATTTTTATAAAGACCATAGCAAAAATATTTGGCAACTCCACTCAATCCGGGAATCTTTTCATCAATAAAATTGACGATTGACAGGGCAGGCTTTCCTGGCTTCATTTTATGCTCAATAAGATTATATACCTGTTTCTTTAATTCCTGATATTCAAGAGTAAACTTTTCATAATCTGAATAATTCTTACAACCAGATACATATTTCAGATAAATATTATGCAACACATCCTTGACTATAATAACATGATACACTTGTGGAGATGCCCAATTCTCCAATTCGCTTATAAAATCTTTTTTATTATGCAACGCCGTCGACATGTTCGCGAGAAATTTTATCGGAAAGTAATTATTTGTCTCAGAAAAGTTTTTATATATTCCCAGCTTGCAAATATCAATATATTGCCCCTGACGACACGGACCATCCCCGGATTGCATAAAGAGTATGATTTTTTCTTTATCCTTCACGCAGGGATCGTTTAATTCTTTCCTTTTTTTAAAATCGTCAACCGCCTGAATCATATCTGAGAACACGGCCGCCAACGGGACACAAACAGAATCGCCCAGATATTTCCGGCCCTTTTTTACCTTCTCTTCCAAATTAAAAGTATTATCTTCAAAATTGTCAATCGTTGTGAAGCCCGAGGCTCTGAAAACTGTAGACAATGTTCTGTTATCACCCATCGTGGGAAAATAGATAACACATTCTTCTTTACTCTGTCCGTTCAGATTAAAATCATTTAATAATTCAATTGAAAATTTTTGTCTGTCATTTTTATTCAGCTCTTCATGAAGCGAGTTTTTTAATTGATTGAGGTGAGTATTCACACGGTTTTCAAGGTGTGCCAGTTCCGCAATCATGGCATCGGACTGGATTAGCAGCGTTGGATGGTTTTTAGTAATTTCTGCCTGAATCGGTAATGTAATACTATCCGGCCCGCAGCGGAAGGTTGATACAGTAACAGCCGAAAGCATGATGCCCGCTTCCCCAATTTCAATTGACCTAATTAACTGCCCCAAACGCTTATTTTTAATAACCTTATGAAAATCTTTATTTACGATTGCATTCACTTTTGTCAGGAGAGTATGTGGATTTTTCCAGTAGATATAATCAAACTGCTTATCAGGTTTTGCATCAAACACATAAACAGGAATTGCGACAACGCCTTTATCTTTCAACAATTTTCCCACATGACTATCATAAATTCCGGGATTTAGAACATATTCCCGTGCACTGATAATCGAAATATTTAACTTTTTATCTATGGCAGTCTGAATTAGATCGGCCGCTAAATCTGCGGTTGCTTGTCTTAATTTATCCTGTTCAATTAATGCATCCTGCACGATATCAATAAACTGGTTTTTCGAAATCTTTAAATCATAATATGAAAAAACAGCAGAAAATTTGGAGTATAACTGATCTGACAGAAAAACCGCATCAGTTTTTTCCAGGCTAATGTCAAACAGATGAAAACGGGCATGCGGATAATTGGATTCAGCAAAATGCTGTGCAATCTGTACCCCGCCCTGATTGGTGGTGCAGGTACGTCCTAAACTATCTCCTCCAATCGGTAGAAACTCAATTTGCGGTACCAGGATAATACCATGCGGTTCTCGTGCAAGCCTTAGAAATTGACCTGTTGCACCAATATTTGGTGCGCATGTGTCAATTGAAAATAATGGTTGACCCTCAAGAATATCCTGCCTCTGAACATTATCAACATGGACCGGAATACCTGTATTAGTAAATATCCTGGCAAAAAAATATGCATTCTCCGAAATAGAAAAACTTCTGGGTATTATCAACCGATTCTCATCCTGAGATTTTGGTAACTCTTGATCGATAAACCTCCAAATCTCCCGGTAGGCGTCCGGCACATCTGCAGTGATATTTGAATTTTGGCGTGCCTGATACTCATTTACTGCAGTACATCCTCCCAGCGTCAGCGAAATGTTATTGTTAGTTTCACTAGAACATAGTTTTGTTCTGGCACACCTCGAATTAGTGTCGCCACAAACCGCACCATGGCAGATAATGACCCTTCTGTCAAAGTTAAGATTCAACAGTTTATCCAGATAGATATAGGTTTGTATCTCTTCCGTATCATTCTTACTCATTGCTTCTATCAGTCCCAGACATGCCCTGTGGCCCGGCAAAGGAGGCACAAGACAATAAGTATTCTGTCTTGTATATTCCTGAATTCTATGCGTTACAGCCAGTGGTAAAGGCTCGCTCAGCATGGTCTGGCCATGTAAAAGTACCAGCGTGTTTTTGGGAAATTCAATCTGATCCCAAAGCGAGCGCGCCATATTTTCCACTATCGCATGGCAACAGGAAGCCAGTATAACTTCTTTGGAATAACCTTCGGCTTGCATTTTTCTGGCATTTTCCATTAAAAAAACAGCACAGGTGGCATTAATACCATAAACCTTTTCTGATTTGAATGCACTGGTATATGCATCACCTATGTCTTTGATATCAAACATTGCGCTCAGTGTATCCATCAGACTTCCGGTACCTGCAGAACATTTTACATTCATCGCGTTGTCAAATAATTCATTCTTACTAAGCGCAATAACAGATATTTTTGTGTCTTCTCCACCGATATCGACTAACAGGCAAAAGTCCTCATTGATATCTTTCAAACCATCTTTCTTAAGTTTTTTTATCTGTTTCCGCGCCAATTCAACAGATCCCCGCACATGGGCATAATTTTCAACCATAACGGATATACGATCCTTAAGATTTGGATAAATGGCCTTTAAAGCTTTTTGTACCTGATAGCGTCCACTGCCTGTGATTCCAATATTCTGGATTTTTAACTTCTTTATCCCTTTTTGTTTTAAAACTCTGAAAATATGTTTAACTGTCTCTATCGTATCTCCATGATTATTATACGAGTTTTTCAACAATATCTCGCCTGAAACCGAATCACTAATCACAATTTTAGCCATCGTGGATCCGATATCCAATCCCATGTTCAAAGATGCATGAGTAAATCTTTCCGCGGGAAAATCTCTCAGAACAGGGTCATCCAATCTTTCATACAGTCCGGCTGATTTATATTTTTCTTCCAGCGTTAAAAAGGAAGGGAGCGAAATTAAGGTTTTTGGTTTCCTCAATCTTTTTCTATTATGTTTTATAAATTTGTTCTCTCCGATATTCTGAACCATATATCGCAACCCATCAATGGATATCAATCGCTTAGAATCATAATAAACATTCCGTATCCCCCTGGCTTTGAGGACATCTTCAGCACAGTCTCTGGCATATTGCCATCTAAACACACCACCTGTCAGATAAATTGAGTCAACCTGGGATAACATTCTTTCACAGGGTTTATTCACCTCCGATTTCATAGTTACAGCAAGTGCATAGTCTAACGGAATGCCTTGATTTTTGTCTGAAATAGTAGCAGATGAACTAAAAACTCCACAACGATCAGACCTTACTGGTATCTGCGACCGTTTTTCATACCCGGTGTCACCAAGATATTCAGACAGTATTTGATCAACGGAATCTCGATTAATATCGAGTTTCTCTAATATTCTGTTGAGATTGACGCCGGTACCTGCACCACAGCGCGGATTGACAATAAGCAGATCATCTTTCAACTCCTCATTTTTATCAACACAGATCATCATATATCCCGATGCCGACAGATCTATAATACCCAAAGAATTAATTCCCTGCGTAATATTTCTCCGCATAAATAATTTCGCGGCGGACCAGAGAGTAGCTGCAGGCATAATAATCTCTCCGGTTCCAAGATAATTCCGTACTACTTGCGCCAGTTTTCCTGTAATATAAATATATGAATATCCGGTTTGATTTTTGTTTCCAATTTTTGTGAATAATTTACTTACAGCAGGAAGGTTGAACAGATTTTGCACATGGTCATTATTGGGAATTCTGATATTACCGGCTGGCATCTCACTTTTATCTTCACCGGTAATATCAAATAGACTAAAATTTATATGTTCGATGCCTGCATCGATGTATAATCTACAAAACATAGGCGTTTAAATTGCTTTAAGAATTTTTAATTCAGAATATTAATCTGCGATATAAAATTGAATCCCCCAATTTCTGCTGCAGTAATAATGGGTTTGCCTAAAATAACGCGGGAATCCACCAGATTGATCATCAAAATCCGAATTACCATTTTGATGAATAATGCTTGATATAGATATAGATAAATAATTGTCAGGTATTTTTAACTGCTTTTCTAAACAAACTCTTTTTTATCCTCAATGACTTGCATAATACGCTCTCAGTATTAGAAACGCGCGCACATTTTTTACATATATACTTTGGATTTTGAATTAAAAATACAAGTGAGGCTATATCATTTTCAATATCCTTTCTATCTAAATCGCAAAGATGGTTTTTCTTGCACATAATTCTTTCGGCTCCTGGTCTGTAAATCCGAAATTTGAATATTGATTATCAGATATTTTGCAACGCAGAAATTGATCATGATATTGCCAATATTCTTTTTTATTTCTTAATCCACCTAATGCCTGTCTTCTCAATAGTTATCAAGCGTCTTTTATACAATGCTCCCACTGATGTTTTATAACTTTTCTTACTCATACCAAATATATGGTATATGAGTTCGGGTTTACTCCGGTCTGTTACCGAAATATAACCATCATTATCTTTCAGGACTTTTAAAATTTTCTGAGACAATGCGTCAATTTTTCCATATCCGGATGGATGAATAGATAAATCAATTTTTCCATCCGGCCTGACTTTTTTAACATACCCTTTAATCATCTGGCCGATTTTTATTGGCTTGAATATATCATTCTTAAAAAGCATCCCCTGATATTTATTGTCAATTATTGCTTTGAACCCAAGTTCTGTTTGATACGATATCAACATGTTAACCGGTTGATTTTCCGATAGATCCTGCGAAGGGGAAATAATAAATTTATCAATTTTTGAGGATGCCGCAATTCGGTTACTTTTATCGTCATGATAAATTCTCACCAGATAAGATTTACCGCGTACCATTTTTTCCCGTTGTTCACGAAAAGGTACAAACAGATCTTTTTCCAGACCCCAATCCAGAAATGCACCCACCCGTGAAACATCAGCAACCATAAGAAAAGCAAATTCATCTATTAATGCAAAAGGCATCTTCGTTGTAGCAATGATCCGATCCTCAGAATCGAGGTGGATAAAAACTTTTATGAAATCGCCAATCTCAGGATCATTTTCCAGGAACTTTTTTGGGAGCAATATTTCTCCCAGATTTTTCCCGTCGAGATAAACACCAAAATCTACTGTTTTGATAATTTCTAACTCACTTACTCTGCCAATTTCAACCATACTCAATAAACCTCTGTCCCTAATGTTTGACAAAAAGCGTCTCTATCACCACAATTTTGCCGGATAGTCTCCCTGTTCAACCAGATCGTTTATCTTTCTCTCAACATTCGGTTTGTCTTCTTTATAAGTAACACCAAACCATTTTGATTTTGTTGGGTATATTTTTACCTTTAACAGTTTTTTTTCTATTAATTCGTTAACAAACATGGGTAAAAAAGACTCTGATTTATTATCATGTCCGGATGATTTCAGAAAGTCCCGAAAAAATTGATCCAAATGATCAAAAACTTCATAGGTAAATCCCATCTGATTCATGGAGACATAAATATCATTTTCAATTATTTTTTCCCCGTCTTCATTGATGCAGACAAATCCTTTGTCTGTATTGCCAATATTTGATTCTCTTATTTTATGCAAATAATTATTCTGGTCTGTATCTAAGATTGCCCGTGAAACCATACCATGTTCCGACAAAGTTAGATCACCACGATATCCAATGATACAGCAGTCCCGGTTATTATTATCAGATAAGTGATCATATAATAATTGATATGATTCCAAACCATAAAAATCGTCGGCATTTATAACAGCAAATGGTTCACTCGTCTGATCACGGGCAACAAGAACAGCGTGAGCGGTTCCCCAGGGCTTTACCCGATCAGGAGGTACTTTATATCCATCCGGGACTTTATCCATTTCCTGCATAGCAAATTCAATTTGCATTTTTGATTGATATTTACTCGTCACTATAGTCTTGAAATCATCAACAATATCTTTTCGAGAGACAAATACAACTTTTTCAAAACCGGCACGACAGGCATCATATATTGAATAATCCATCAGGGTTTCACCTGATGGGCCGAATTTGTCCATTTGTTTCAAACCACCATATCTGCTTCCTATTCCGGCAGCAAGTACAACCAACGAGGGCTTCATTTCCCACTCCTTATATTATTTTTAAAACCTAATACATATATTTTAATTTAAATTACAATAAATATCAGAATATATCACGCACCAAAATACATTATTTGGGCAAGAAATGTTTTTATCTTAAATTTACATGTTAATTATAAAAGAGATTACTTTATGCAGTATGGTATCGTATTCGACATTAAACGGTATGCCGTTCATGATGGTCCGGGGATCAGGACGACGGTCTTTCTTAAAGGATGTCCGGCAAAATGCTGGTGGTGTCACAATCCGGAAAGCCAATTTCCTGAACCAGAAATAATTACAAGAATTAACGAGATAGATGGTCATAAAATTTCTGAAGAAGAACAGATTGGCAATAAGATGTCTGTCGCAGAGGTAATAACTGAGATAAAGAAGGAAACTGTTTTTGCGGATGAATCCGGCGGTGGAGTTACATTTTCCGGCGGAGAACCTTTGATGCAACCTGAATTTTTAATTGCACTTCTTCAGGAATGCCGGAACCTGCAAATACATACTGCATTGGATACCATAGGATATGCCCCTCGTGAAGTTTTTATCAGGATTATGAAACATGTGGACCTGTTCCTGTTTGATCTAAAAATAATAGATGATGGATTTCATCAGACATATACCGGTATATCGAATAAAATTATATTTGAAAATCTGAATTTGCTATTTCAGGAGAATAAAATGGTCATTATTCGATTTCCGCTCATTCCAGGGTACACTGATACACCAGATAATATTGAACAGGTAAAATCCTTTATTGCAAAACAAGCACATAAGATCAATAGAATAGATGTTTTGCCATTTCACAATCTGGCAAAAGATAAATATAGCAAGTTTTGTAAACCTGACACCTTTTCAAATATCTCTAGACCAGATGAAAAATCCATTAACAAAATCAGGACAGAATTTGAGTCATTGGGATTGCAGGTACATATTGGTGGTTAATTTTTATCATATACTGATACTTTTATCATTAATAATTGTAAATTTGACTAAAATATTTAAATAAATAGTATTCCCGGGGGAGTGATCGTGAATATCCGTATAAAAAAATTAAGAGATCAGAGTCTGAGTGCTATAAATCGCATTTCCCATGAAAGAGCGTCATTAATTACCGATTTCTATGAAAGTGATATAGCCGGGCAAGTATCAATTCCCATGCAACGCGCACTTGCTTTTGAGTATATTCTTGAACATAAGCATATTTGTATTAATGATGGCGAGCTGATTGTCGGTGAACGTGGTGAGGCCCCAAAAGCCACGCCGACATACCCCGAAATATGTTTACACTCGCTTGAAGATCTTGAGACCCTGGATAATCGGCCAAAGGTATCCTTTAAAGTTAGTGCGGAGACGAAAAAAGTATATGCAGACAAAATAATTCCCCATTGGAAAGGAAAAACACAAAGAGATCGTATTTTTAATTCACTGGATGATGAATGGAAAAACGCATATAAAGCCGGAATATTTACTGAGTTTCAGGAACAACGGGCGCCCGGTCATACAGTTAGCGGAAATAAGATTTATCAGTTGGGTATGCTGGATTTAATTAAAGAAATTAATCAAGCGATTGACTCATTGGACTTTTTCACCGATCGTAATGCTTATGATAAACGGGAAGAACTTCGTGCTATGGCAGTGACGGCTGCGGCTCTGATAAAATACAGTGAACGCCATGCCAAATCTCTTGAAAAAATTGCTGCTGTTGAAAAAGACCAGGATAGAAAAGATGAACTTCTCCAGATGGCGGATATTACCAGACATGTACCGGCAAATGCCCCGCAAACATTTCATGAAGCTTTGCAACAATATTGGTTTATTCATCTTGGCGTTATAACTGAATTGAATCCATGGGATTCGTTCAATCCTGGCCGCCTGGATCAGCACCTGTATCCCTTTTTCAAACAGGAAACAGAAGATGGTACATTGACCAGAGAAAAAGCGATTGAGCTTTTACAGGCTTTTTGGATCAAGTTTAACAATCACCCGGCCCCGCCCAAAATAGGAATAACGGCAAAAGAAAGCAGTACCTATACCGATTTTTGCCTGATTAACATCGGCGGTGTAAAAACGGACGGTTCTGACGCAGTAAATGATTTGTCATATATCATTCTTGATGTTATTGAAGAAATGAGATTATTACAGCCCGGTTCTATGGTCCAGATTAGCAAAAAGAATCCCGATAGTTTTGTCAAGCGGGCAGTTAAAATTGTAAAAAGTGGATTTGGACAGCCCTCAATATTTAATACAGACGCCATCGTACAGGAACTAATGCGTCAGGGGAAAGATATAGAAGATGCGCGCAACGGCGGTGCTAGTGGATGTGTCGAAGCCGGCGCATTTGGTACAGAAAGTTATATTCTGACTGGTTATTTTAATCTGGCAAAAATATTTGAAATCACCTTACATAACGGTCTGGATCCTGGCAGTGGTAAAAAGATAGGTATAGAAACAGGTGACCCGGTAGATTTCAGATCTTTTGATGAATTATTATCTGCATTTGAAAAACAAGAAAATTACTTTGCTGACATAAAAATAAAAGGTAATAATATTATCGACCGGTTATATGCCCGGTACATGCCGGCACCCTTTCTTTCTATTATCATCGATGATTGCATAGAAAATGGTACTGATTATAATACGGGCGGTGCACGCTATAATACCAGTTATATTCAGGGTGTTGGCCTGGGGAGTCTGACAGATATACTGACATCTATTAAGTATAATGTATATGACACAAAAAAACTTGAGATGAATCGATTACTTGAGATACTTGCTGATGATTTTAAGGGTCATGAGGAAATACGTAATCATTTTCTGAATCATACACCAAAATATGGTAACGACAATGATTATGCTGATGAAAATGCCGTTAACATTTTTGAAATATTCTATAAATCCATTAACGGACGCCCAACTACAAAAAATGGAACATTCCGGATTAATTTATTACCGACGACAAGTCACGTGTATTTTGGCAGTGTCATCGGGGCAACTGCGGATGGCCGTAAATCTGGTATCCCCTTATCAGAAGGTATATCCCCGGTTCAGGGAGCAGACAGATCGGGCCCGACATCCATTTTAAAATCCGCAGCGAAAATCGATCATTTGCGTACAGGTGGGACATTGCTGAATCAAAAATTTTTACCATCATTTTTTGATACTGAAGATGGTATTACAAAATTAACACAATTGATCAGAAGTTATTTCAGGATGGATGGGCATCATATTCAATTCAATGTAGTTACTGCCGATACATTGCGGAATGCCCAGGCTCATCCCGAAGATTACCGTGATCTTATAGTACGGGTTGCCGGCTATAGCGACTATTTTAATGACCTGGGCAGAGAACTGCAGGATGAGATTATTCGCCGCACCGGACACGAGAATTTCTAATATATTATTTAGTGTAAATTTAAAAATTCTATCATGAATAAAAACGCAATATTGATTGTAGACGATCAGCCAGAAATACTGAATGCCCTCGAACGGCTATTAAAAGAGGAATATCAGATATTTACCGCAACCGGTGGAGCTAAGGCATTGAAGATCCTTGCTGAACATAAAATTGCCCTTATCCTTGCAGACCAGCGGATGCCAACAATGACCGGCATCGAATTTTTTTCCAAATCAATGCAGGTGCAACCGGATTCAGTTCGCATTTTGATAACAGCCTACGCCGATATTACTGCATCTATTGATGCGATCAACAAAGGTCAGATTTTTCATTATATCTCAAAACCATGGGAACCTGATGAGCTGATTATTATCATTCGCCGTGCTATTGAAAAATATGATTTAGAGCAAAAAAACAAGCAGCTAACCGAGGAACTAAAAGAAGCCAACCAAAAATTATACAAAGAAAATATTCTTCTGCAGCAAAATCTGGAAAAGGAATACGATTTTAGTAAAATTATTGGTCATAGCCCAAAAATGACACAGGTATTTAAATTACTTTCAAAAGTTATTGATACACCTACCACTGTTCTGCTACTCGGTGAAACCGGTACCGGAAAAGAAATGATAGCCAGAGCAATACATTATAATAGTCAAAGAAAAAATAAAATGTTTGTTGCTCAAAATTGTGGTGCACTACCAGATTCTTTACTGGAAAGTGAACTTTTTGGTCATGTACGAGGCGCATTCACGGGCGCAGTATCGGAT
The DNA here is from genome assembly GCA_964445625.1 of uncultured Calditrichota bacterium. Classification (GTDB taxonomy): domain Bacteria; phylum Calditrichota; class Calditrichia; order JAJRVZ01; family JAJRVZ01; genus CAVXXB01. The sequence goes on along the minus strand of CAYULK010000007.1, from coordinate 11,714 downwards.
CATAAAGGTATTTTTGAATTCGCCGACGGCGGAACTGTATTTCTCGATGAAATAGCAGATACTTCTCCGGCACTTCAATTACGCCTACTGCGAGTATTACAAGAGGGCGAGATTAAACCCGTAGGCGGAACAAAAATGGTTTCGGTTGATGTAAGAATTATTGCAGCAACCAACAAAAACATTGATAATGCCGTGGCAGAAGGTCTGCTTAGAGAAGATCTTTATTACCGTTTAAACGTTTTTCCTATTGTACTGCCCCCACTGCGTGAAAGAAAGGAAGATATCCCGGATCTTGTCGAACATTTTTTATTAAAATATGCAGGCAAAATAGGCAAAACAATTAAATCAATCACCCCGCAGGCACTCAATTTATTTTTAAAAGCCCGTTTTTCGGGTAATATTCGTGAACTAGAGAACGAAATTGAACGCGCAATTACCCTGGCTGATGATGATACGCCACTCACCCCGGACCTTATTTCTGCCCGTTTTCATAAGCCGCCTCCTTTTGATCCCGAAACTCCTAATGACTCCGGATCATTTAAGCAAGCGATATCACAATTAGAAAAAAAGTTAATTCTGTCCGCACTCCGGGAAACTAAAGGTAATATTCTTCAGGCAGCAAAAAACCTTGAAATAAGCCGTCCCGGCCTGCATAAAATGATCAAAAGACTCGGACTCGATCCTAAATCTTTGTAAACTTCGTATACACACACTGTATAGTATTTATACATATTTAGCAGAATCATTTTTAACCCGCCTCTTTTAAACTCCTATTTATAAATGAGTTATATTAATTCAGGTTTATGGCACAGGATTTGTATCCTTAATCTACAAGTCGAAGAATTTAAAATGAGAGGCTTTAATCATGCGTTACTATAATATAATCAAAGCGATCCTGATTGCCATAACGATTCAAATTCTTTTAAGTGGTTGTTATACACAATTTGGATTAACGCGTCAGGATGAACGTTATGATGAGGAAATATATTACGAAGAAGAATATCAGGAAGATGCCTATCCTGACATTGTCTATCATTACCAATATATACCTCGTCCCCGATCAATCCACTTCTATTATGATCCCTTTGATGACTGGTATTATGAACCTGGAATCTATATCACATATTCTTACTACCGCCCATATTGGAGAACATACTATTATCCGCCTTACGTTTATTATCCATATCCTTACTGGCATCATCCACCCAGCTGGCGTTATCCGGCAACTTACGGGACTTTTACTCCTGATTACAAAGTAGCAGGTCCAAATTTTGGCCGCAGGCCGGCAAATATAGCCGGAAGACAACAGAGATCTGACTCTTCCGATCCGGATGCATTTTTTAGTGGTTCAAAAAGACCGGGACGCAGGAGCTATGCCAATATTTCTTCAGGTGATAAACGCACCGGAAGAAGGACTACTACTGTGAGCAGAAGAAGTTCCGGTTCAAATACCAGTCGTAAAGTGACCGGAAGAAATAATACCGGCGGAAGAGATCAAAACACTATAGCCAAACCAAAAACTTCGACTTCGAGACGTCGTGTCGCACCGGCCAGCAGGAACTCCGGTTCTTCATCCAGCCGGTCAACAAAAGTACGCTCATCGCGTAGAACAGGTAAATCTTCCGGCAGCAGTTCTTCAGGTTCCAGAGTAAGTTCTAACAGATCGTCTTCGAGTGGTAGCCGTAGTTTTTCGAAACCAAGCAGCAGTTCAGGTTCTTCACGCAGTAAATCCAGTTCAGGCCGTAGAAGTTCTGGCAGCTCAAGTAGCTCAAGTAAAAAAAGAAGATAAGTAATGAGGAGGGTAGAAAAATGAAAACACTAATAATATTATTTTCAACGATTTTCTTATTAACTTCTGTAACAGCGCAGACACCCGATGAAGCGGTATTTTTAATGGAGAACGAAACCGGTATTGGTGTAAGAGCAATGGGTATGGGAAATGCATTTACAGCGGTCGCTGATGACTACACGGCTACTTACTGGAATCCGGCCGGATTGACAATGTTGAAACAGAGCGAACTCAGCGGTGATGTCTACCATTTGAAGTATAGTAATGAATCCACCTATCTGGGAAATACAATATTGGATGAAAGGTCTTTTACCAAGTTAAATTCCCTGGGACTTGCCTACAAGTTTCCCACAACCCAGGGAAATTTTGTCCTCTCTTTCGGTTATAACCGGTTTAAAGATCTTGAGAACTTTATGTATTTCAGCGGATACAGCAATCAATCCAATGGTTTGGAATTCGAACTTGAAGATGATAATGGGGACTATGCATATTATCCCTTTGATACGGATGTTCAGCGTACCGAACAAATCACCCAGGATGGTAATTTGGGTGCATGGTCAATCGGAGGGGGAATGATGTTATCAGAAAATTTCGCACTTGGACTTACTATAAATTTCTATTCCGGGTCCAGCCATTATGTATTTGACTTCTTTCAGGATGATGTAGATAATTTATATACCGACTACCCGGCGAATTATGAAAATTATGAATTGCATCAACGTATCGACTCGGAATTCAGTGGCTGGGGAGTGAAACTCGGTAGTATTTATCACCTGAGTGAACATTTGCGGTTAGGATTCACAGTCGATTTTCCGAGCACAGTTAATGTGTTAGAAAATTATGGCTCAAGTGACGGGCTCTATTTTGATGACGGATTTGCTTCTGAGTATGACGATGAACCAGGTGAATGGGAATATGATATTAAGTATCCGTTCAAGTTTTCCGGAGGCATAGCGCTGGATCTGAATTTATTAATGGTAGCCGGATCTTTTGAATATCGAGATTGGTCACAGGTAAAATTTGAGAAACCGGATGGCCGGACAATAGATTATGATTATCAGACTCTTCTCGACGACAATAGTTATTTCCCTGATAATTTTCGCGCTGTGCTCTCTTATTCAGCCGGCGCTGAATTGAGAGTTCCCGGAACCGGATTAAAACTACGCGGCGGGTACCAGTATGTTCCATCACCATATATTGATGCCTCTGAAGAACAGGACAGGCAGTACTTCAGTGCCGGATTCGGATATGATGTCGGAGGAAGTGCAGCACTTAATATGGGCATCAGACAGGGATATTGGAAAAGAAATACTTTTGATGATCTGACACCAGGTGGAACTCTGGAAAATATTGTTACGACCCGACTGATGGCTGGAATTACGATCCGAATGTAATTGGGGATCATAATGGCAACAATTCTGGGAGAAATTTATTTTTAATATTATCACACCCACAGGCATTTGCCTGCAATTAAAGCATTCGGTGAGGTGCGCTCACCGGGTGCTTTTTTCAAATTATATAAACTCTATTTAGCTCCTGGCATCATATCATTTGTTTTTTTAATTTGTCATCCAATTCTTTTTAAATTTAGATACTCATAGGGGATAGTTGCATGACTAGCTTGGCAATGACTTTTTCCGATCCAAAAATATTTTCTATTAACTGGATTCAGGGGAAACATACAGATTTACTTATATATATTGGCGGTGCTCTGACCGGCTATCTGATGATGTTTTTTCATGCCGGTTTACAATTGGATATGATTACTGTATGGTTCATATGGGTCGCATTGATTGACACCCCGCATTTCTTTGGAACATATGTTCGAACTTACTTTGATAAAGAAGAGTTTCAGAAACGTAAAATACTGCTCCTGGGAAGTTTGGTCTGGTTGTTTGTCGGGCCGATTTTAATTGGTATATCATACTTATTATATCACATTGGTTATCAGAACTATAGTGTACCGTTTTTTCTTTATATTTTAATTTTTAGTCTCTGGGCGTACTGGCACGTAGTTCGACAACATTGGGGTATTTTAGCTCTTTATAAAAAGAAAAATAAGGATTTTGATGCCTGGGATACACGAATTGACAAATACTTACTTTATGGTGGCCTTCTGGCCCCTTTTGCAGCTTTCATTATTCGGCACCCCGAAGCAAGAGGTGTGATCGGATTGTCAGGAGTATTTCCCGCATACCCCGAGGGGAGTATATTAAGTATAAATTATATATCCCAGCTTCACTGGGAGCATATTATTATTTTTCTTTCAGTTGCTTATATATTTTCCATAAGTGGGCTTTTTATTTTCAGACAGATACAGAGAGTAAAATTGGGTATCCCGGTCAACCTTCCCAAGATCTTATTTTTTATTGCATTAATTCCACTATATGTTTACATAAATTACAGTGCAGCGATACTGACAGCGCCTTTGATTGCATTTTCAGCCTTCGTGACGGTGTATCATGATGTACAATATCATGGAATTGTGTGGTTTTACAGTAAAAACCGGTATCATACTCCGGATGCAGAGAAAAAATATGGTATAGCAGTTAAAATTAGCCGTACTTTTATCACATATGCGCTTTCCGCAATTACGATGGGATTGATCTTACGTTTTATTGGTTGTGCTTTTGAGATTCACCCGGGATGCGGACCTTTTATTCATACCGCAGATAATATTCTTTTTGGTGATATTACAACAAAGGAATTACTTTATAGCGTAATAATTGGAATTCCAATACATCACTACTTTGTAGATCAATATATTTGGCGACCAAGTAAAGATAAAACTCTGCAAAAAGATTTAAACTTAAATAAGTAAACAAAAAAGGGCTGATTTTTGACAGCCCTTTTTTATATATATCTAATATTGTGCAATGTGATAATAATTTAGTCCGCCGGATTAACCTCGTACGAATGTGTAATTTCTACTGCTTTTATTAGCATGGCAGTGACAGAGCAGTATTTGTCCTGTGAAAGGCTAATTGCCTTCTCCAGATTGCCTGAATTCAAATCTACACCCCAAAATTTATATCTGAGATGAATTTTCGTAAATACTTTAGGATGTGCGGTCGCGCTTTCGGCTTCAACCTCAATCTCAAATCGTGAAACCGGTTCTTTCATTTTATGCAAGATCGATGCCACATCTGCACCGGTACATCCGCCAAGACCAACCAGGATTAACTCCTTCGGTCTGGTTCCGGCGTCAGAACCCTGGAAATCCGACGGTCCATCCATTGGGACCCAGTGGTTACTTTCTGCTTTACCAACAAAACTAATACCCTTTACCTGAACAATATTTGCTTTCATCTCATTTACTCCTTTAATTACCTGAAGCAAAAAGGAAACCCATAACTGCAAAATATATTGTGCTTACACGCGGGTCACATAACAACGGACATCCCATACCTAGTCGAGACATATATTTTCCTATAATATATCCGACTCCTGCTCCAATAACAATCCCCAGAATTGCCTGTATCATACACAAAAACTCCATATTATTTTATTACTATAGATGATATTTATCTTTAAATGATACAAAATTAAGTTACATTATATATTTTTGCTTCCTCCTCACCACGTAATACACGCAACGCTCCCATCGCCAGTGCTCGCATTTCCTGTTCTCCGGGATAAACAAAAACCGGTGCGAGAAATTTAACTTTCTCGGTAATCATTTTAATAAACATTTTACTTTTTGCCATACCACCGGAGAGTGCAATTGCATCCAGATCACCATTAACAACAGTTGATAAAGCACCAATTTCTTTGCAAACCTGATATGCCATTGCCTCATATACCAATTGTGCTTTTTCATTCTTTTCCTGTATCTGTTTCTCTACTATCCGCATATCATTAGTTCCGAGGTAGGCAACCATTCCACCATGACCTTTTACGAGTTTTTTCATATCGGAAAGGGTGTAATCACGAGAGAAGCAAGCCTTGATTAAATCACCAACCGGAACAGATCCACTACGTTCTGCACTAAATGGTCCATCACCATCAAGACCATTGTTTACATCAATTACCAGGCCTTTTTTATGGCATCCGACAGAGATTCCACCACCTAAATGAGCAATGATTACATTGATTTCCTTATACGCCTTCTTTAGTTCAGCAGCAACTTGCCGGGCTACTGCTTTTTGATTTAGCGCATGAAATATGCTCTTCCGCTTTATCAGGGGCATGCCGGTAATTCTGGCCACGGCTGACAATTCATCAACTACAACCGGATCAACGATAAAAGCCGCATTCCCCAGTGATTTGCTTATCGCATATGCAATAAGGCCACCACAATTAGAGGGATGGTCACCCATTATTCCTCTTTTAAGATCAGCAATCATCTGATCGTTGACGGTATATGTTCCACCTTCAATTGGACGGAGGAGGCCACCTCTGCCAACTATGGCTTTGAGGGCAGAAAAATCTACATTTTTCTCTCGTAACACCCGTACAATAATTTCCATTCGATATAAATCCTGGTCCGAGGCTTTATTAAATCTGGAAAGATCCTCTATTTTATGATTTATTGCCTCTGTCAATATCTCCGTATCGTCCTGAAAAAGTGATATCTTTGTCGATGTTGATCCGGGATTTATTACCAGGATATTTGCTGTCAGTTGGGACATAAATTCCTCAGCTTACCTTTAGAGCAGTAATAATAGACAGATATTTTGATTCCTCAGAATCAGCCCGGGATGGTAAAACAACAGGTGCTTTTGCGCCGACAACAATTCCCCCCACTTTTGCATTTCCAAGTATTGTCAGCAGTTTATAGAAAACATTTCCGGTTTCAATGTTTGGCACAATACAGATGTCGGTATCGCCACCTACCGGTGAATCTAATCCCTTAACAGTGCATGATTCGGCAGAAAGTGCATTATCCACAGCGAGCGGACCATCAATTATGGCGCCCTTAATTTGTCCGCGCTCCGCCATTTTCGCAATAATAGCTGCATCAGCGGATGACGGTATCGCATCCGGATTCACCTTTTCAATCGCAGAAATTATCGCCACCTTCGGATTATCATAGCCCATTTTTTTTGCGGCCATGATTGCGTTTTCAACAATGGCGATTTTTGTATTAAGATCAGGGGTGATATTCATTGCAGCATCAGACATCATGAATAATTTGGGATAGTTTGGACTTTCGAATACCGATAGATGAGAAATGATTTTTTCTGTCCGCAGACCATTTGTCTTAGCGAGGATTCCTTTTAAAAAAACTGCGGTGGAGCAAAGACCTTTCATTAATACCTGCGCCTGATTACTGCGTACAAGATCAATTGCCAGTTCCACCGCTTTTGTCTCATCATTGGCGGATATAATTTCATATTTATCGGCCGGGATATCGAGTTCTGTTAACATTTTTGATATTTTGGTGCTATTTCCGGTTAAAACAGCCCTGGCAATCCCGATAGACCGGGCCTTTTCGAGAGCAATCAAAATATCTTTATCCTCGGCTAGCGCAACTGCAATCGTCTTTTGCAGACCATTTTTCACCTGTGATTCAAGCTCAGGAAAATTTCTGATCATTTAAACCTCTTTATATCGAACTTACTTATTGAATGAAACTATATGCTAAATAGCATTAACATTTTATTTGCGCAAATAGTTCCGGTGTACATCCCGAATCAGATTAATTCTCTTTTCTGCAAAATGTGCGGCTGCTTCCACGGTTGTAATATTCTGTTCCCCTGATATCTGATATACTTCCATAAGAATATTATATATATTTTTGACTTTTTTAGTCACCCGCTCCTTATTATACTCATTGATAGTTTCAAAATATATATTTATAACACCTCCGGCATTAATCAGGTAATCCGGGGCATAAAGTATGTCTTTTGCTTTCAGTTTTTTACCATGTATGTTTTCATCCAGCAACTGATTATTGGCGCCACCGGCGATGATTTTAAATTTCATCCGCTTAATGGTATCATCATTTACAATTGCACCAAGTGCACAAGGTGCAAATACTTCCGCATCCACACTATATATTTCATCTTCCGGAACAGATTTAGCTCCAAAATCGTTGACAACCGCATCAATTTTATCTTCAAAAATATCCGTAACGATTAACTCTGCACCGGCTTCATGCAGCATCTCGCAAAGATAATATCCAACATGACCAACTCCCTGAACAGCTACCTTAATTCCCCTGATATCTTTTTTCTTCAGCTTATATTTGACACTGGCCTTAATCCCTTCAAAAGCACCAAGTGCGGTAAAAGGTGACGGATCGCCACTGCCGCCAAATTCCGGTGGGAGGCCCGAGACAAAAGAGGTTTCCATTTTTATCTGTTCCATATCCTCCACCGACGTACCCACATCCTCAGCCGTGATATATCTTCCACCCAGACTCTGGACAAATCTACCAAATGCGCGGAATAAGGCTTCGCTTTTATCTTTGTTCGGATCACCAATGATTACGGCTTTACCGCCACCCAGATTCAATCCTGCTGCGGCATTTTTGTAGGTCATACCACGTGATAATCTCATCGCATCGGAGATTGCCTCTTCTTCAGATTCAAAAGGCCACATCCGGCAACCGCCCAAAGCAGGTCCCAGAATGGTGTTATGAATCGCAATAATTGCACGTAAATTAGTTGCCTCATCATGACAAAAAACAATTTGCTCATGGCCGTATTTATTGATTGCATCGAATATTTTCATCCGATTCCCTCCATAGATTTAAAAAGGGACAGATTAAACTGTCCCTGAAATTATTTTGATTTCTTTTGTGCATCCAAGACAGCTATCGCCGTCATGTTCACGATATCATTCACTTCACAGTTTCTTTGCAGAACATGAATAGATTTACTGACTCCCATCAGAATCGGACCTATAGCTTCGGCGCCACCCATTCTGTGGATCAATTTGTAAGCGATATTACCTGACTCAAGATTTGGAAAGATCAATACATTAGCTTTTCCTTTAAGGTCACAAAAATCATAAGTTCCACTCAGAATATCCGGAACGACCGCCGTATCCGCTTGCATCTCCCCATCTATTTCCAGATCGGGGCGTCGCTTTTTTACTATCTCAGTTGCCCGGGCAACCTTATTTGATAAGGGATGTCGTACACTACCAAAATTACTAAATGATAACATCGCAATTCGTGGTTCAATATCAAAATTCCGGGTTTCATCTGCAGCCAGAATTGCAATCTCTGCCAGTTCTTCAGCTGAGGGATCAATATTCACAGTTGTGTCCGCAAAAAAGACCACGTCGTTTTTAAATACCATCATATACAATCCTGCAACTACCCTGGATTCTTTCTCAAGCGGAATTGCCTGCAAGGCCGGTCGTATCGTATCCGGATAATTGTAATTCAAACCGGCAATCATGCCATCAGCGTCGCCCATTCTGACCATCATCGCACCGAACAAACGCCAGTTGTTTTTAAGCTGGATCAGAGATTCTGCGTGAGTTATTCCCTTCCTGGCCCGCATTTTATAGAATTCATTTGCATATTTCTCCAGTTTATCATTATTATCCGGATCCAATTGAGTAATTCCCTTGAGATCTACATTTAAATCTTTAGCCATATTTTTTATATAATCTTCAGTTCCGAATACAATTGGCTGTGCAATCTCTTCATCAACAATAATCTGACAGGCACGAAGAATTTTTGGCTCCCATCCTTCCGGAAAAACTATACGTTTTGGTGATTTTTTTGCTTTATTGATGACCACCCGCATTATCTCACGTGATTTACCAAGCAGACTTTCAAGATGTTCACGATAGGCAGAAAAGTCTTGTATTGGCTCACGGGCGATTCCGGAATCTACAGCTGCCTTTGCCACCGCAGTGGCTTCCCAAATAAGTACTCGTGAATCAAATGGTTTAGGAATGATATAATCTTTACCGAATTTTATTGGTTGATCACCATATGCCTTGATTACCGAATCGGGGACATCCTCTTTTGCCAGTTCAGCCAGAGATTTGACTGCTGCAATTTTCATTTCATCATTAATTGCGGTGGCTCTGACATCAAGAGCACCGCGAAAAATGAATGGAAATCCCAGCACATTATTCACCTGGTTAGGGAAATCAGAGCGTCCGGTCGCCATGATTAAATCGTCACGCACACTAAGTGCATCATCATATGCGATTTCAGGATCCGGGTTGGCCATAGCCATAATCAGTGGATTATCGGCCATATCTTTTACCATTGCTTTAGTGACCATGTTCGCGACACTCACACCGGCAAAAACATCCGCTCCCTTGATAACATCGCCTAGATCCGCCGGAGCATCACCATTTGCAAATCTCTGTTTATACGGATTCATTCCTGATTCCCGACCATTATAGATAAGCCCTTTTGAGTCAACCAGGTACAGATTTTCTTTTTTAACCCCGACTTTAACATAAAGATCAGCACAGGCAATACCAGCCGCTCCGGCCCCACAAAACACGACTTTAACATCTTCAATCTTTTTATTCTGTATCTCGAGTGCATTAATCAGCGCAGCAGAAGAAATAATGGCTGTTCCATGCTGGTCATCATGAAACACTGGTATATTCATGATTTCTTTGAGTTTTTCTTCGATATAAAAACATTCGGGTGCTTTTATATCTTCCAGGTTTATACCACCAAAGGTGGGTTCGAGCAATTTTACAGTTTTGATAATTTCATCCGCATCTTCGGTATCCAGTTCAATATCAAAAACATCAATATCCGCAAATGTTTTAAATAATACGCCTTTACCTTCCATGACCGGTTTGCCGGCCAGAGCTCCAATATTACCAAGTCCCAGAACTGCGGTACCATTAGAAACAACAGCCACCAGATTACCCCGTGCCGTGTAGTCAAAAGCTTTATTCGGATCTTTTTCGATTTCACGACAGGGTTCGGCAACTCCGGGTGTATACGCCATGCCGAGATCCCGCTGGGTAATACACGGTTTTGATGAAACCACTTCAATCTTTCCCTTCCGTCCCTGACTATGGTAATTGAGGGCATCTTCTTTTCTGATCATTTTTTACCTCCATGATAATATAAACTTGTTTCAGGATAATTTAATATCTAACTCATCCATTTTACGATATAGTGATGACAAACTAATTCCCAGAATATTTGCAGCTTCTTCTTTATTTAAGACTGTTTTTTGCAGGACCTTTATTAAATGTTCTTTTTCAAAATGCGATACGGCATCCTTAAGACGATTTGGGATATCATCCTCGGGTTCCACATTTATCATATTTGGTGGTAAATCCTCTTTGTTAATAAAATCACCTTCACTCAAAATAAGTGCGCGCTCAATCACATTTTCCAATTCGCGAATTCCACCTTTCCATTCATGATTTCTCATTATACGCATTGTGAGATTATCTGCATTCTTGACACGACGGTTAAGCTCTTTATTATACTTATCGATAAAATGCTGGACAAGGAGTGGAATATCTTCCTTACGGTCCGTTAAAGATGGTAGTTTAATCTCTACCACATTTAAACGATAAAAAAGATCGTCACGAAAATTACCTTTTTCCACCTCTTTGGCCAGATCGCGATTAGTGGCTGCGATTATCCTCACATCCACTTTAATCGATGTAGATGCACCGACGGCCAGAATCTCCCTTTCTTCAATTGCCCGTAATAATTTAACCTGTAACGGGAGGGGAATATCACCCACTTCGTCCAGGAATAGCGTCCCCTGGTTTGCCATTTTAAAATATCCATCTTTATCACCGATGGCACCGGTAAAAGATCCTTTTTTGTGACCAAAAAATTCACTCTCCATCAGGGTCCCAACAATAGCGCCGCAATTAATTGCCAAAAATCTTTTACTGCTCCTTTGGCTGTTAAAATGGATTGCCCTGGCAACCAGTTCTTTACCGGTACCGCTTTTACCCGTGATGAGTACATTTCCCTTGGTATCACTCACCTTTTTTATCAGGTGAAATACATCCTGCATCT
>CAYULK010000006.1:0-28762 GCA_964445625.1 uncultured Calditrichota bacterium | reverse complement strand
ACTGCTGTTGCAGCATCCGCGGTAAATTCGCCGGCCGGTATGCTAAAATTAGTAGTATACCGCACGCTATTACTGATACGAATTTCATCTATATCACCATTCCAGTAACTTGCGGGTCCGATAGTTCCATTGAATGTGCTTGCCTCACTACCCACACCGATGAATCCATAGCGTGATGTACCGGTTCCCAACAGAGTACCATCAGGGAACGGCTCAACAGTGGCATCCAGAACACCATCTATATAAATGCGCTTCTGACCTGTAGAAGATTCATAGACTACAGCGACATGATGCCAGGTGTCAGTGGTCAGTTGAGCTGAACCGGTCATATCATTTATACCCTGACCGCTGCCATACGTGTCAAAACTTACCCGCCGTTGTCCATCTATAGAAAAACGCCAGTAGTCGCTGCGGTCCCAGGAAGCGATAATCTTCTCGCCGCCACCAGCCGAAGATGGCACACGAACCCAGGCCTCTACAGTCAGACCACTACTGGTTACACCACCTGCCACGGTATGGTCGGCATCAACAGCAATATAATCTCCACTGCCGCCAAGATTAACTGCATAATTTTGATATTTGGTTCCGTTACCGATAAATACATCGGTTCCCGGATCATAAATGCCATTTCCATTATCCAGGTACAGGTCGATCTGATTCTCGAGAATATCCGTCGCCGGATTTGCAGAACCTGTATGGCGGAAAGTCACACTACTGATATTTACATCTTCTACACTGCTGGCAGCCAGATTAAATTGCAGCATCGCTACATCCTGGGCGTCAGCTGTAATATTTGAATTTCCCGGATTTGATGTACCGGCTGTCAGTGTCAGACCGCCCACATCTGTGACTGTCTTTTGCGCTGAAGTTAATGGCAATCCCTGTACAGTTGCCGGATTGCTGCTTTCGATACCGGTCACATCGATGTCATTTACATCAACACGGACACGGAAAGTTTCTCCACCGGTTGCGCTGCCTGACAGGTTATATACAACCAGAAAATCGCGGCTGGCTGATGGTGGCAGGGTATCTTCCAAAGTAAATGTTACCTTACCGTTATCCACATTAAAGGCGCGTGCCGAATCTTCCTGTGTATCTATGGTAAGATCAAGCACACCATTGCTGTTAACGTCACGATACAGAGTTACAAAAGACACATCATTTACGTCATCAATATTTCCGAGTGATGTAAGACGCAGTGTATCGACCATTAATGACTCGGCTGCTGAAGAAGTCATATTAATCTGCAGCATTTCAATATTAACTGCATTATTTGCTTCCAGGGTTTCACCCGGATTATTTGGTCCGGCCGCGACTGTCAATATGCCGGTAGAAGTTATGGTCTTTGTTGCACCGGCAATTGGGAAAGATCCGGCCGGTGTAATTTGCGCTCCACTCGATTTTCCTGTAATAGTCATATAGGTATTTAATTCCACTGCGACACCAAAGGTAGCACCATTAGCAGCGGAACCGGCCATATCATATACTAACAGCCAATTATTTACGCTTCCGGCTGGAATCTCAACAGAATCCGCAAAAGTAAAAGTGACAATTCCGTCATCACCCGGATAGGTACCGGCCGGGGCGAGCGCTGTGTCGACACCGGAATCAAAGACGCCGTTATTATTCAAATCATGATATAGGGTGATGGCAGAAATATCTGTCTGATCGCTACCTGTACCTGAGGATTTGAATTGCACCTGGCTTACGAGCAGCGTTTCAGCCGAGGATGCTGATAATTGCAATTGCAGCATTTCCACATCCTGGTCATTATTGCTGATCGGACCACTCGCAGAATTATTGCTTCCCTGTGCCAGTGTAATACTACCTGTGCTACTGATTGTCTTCTCGCCACCAACGACAGGTAATGTACCGGTAGCAACAAGTACAGAGTCAGATGTTGCACCCCGGGCACTAATATCAGATGCCTGGAGTAACCGGGCACGAAAAGTCTCACCATTCGAAGCAGTTCCGGCAAGGTCGTATACTGCTAACCAATCCTGGGTTGTTCCTTTTGTTATGCTTTGTCCTATAGTGGTCAGGGTAATTGTACCATTATCCGCACTGTATGCCGCACCCTGAGCAATAAACTGATCGGTACCGTTATCAAAAACACCATTACTATTAATATCACGATACAATTTAATACCGTTATTTACAATATCATTTACATCATCACCGGTGCCCGCAGCTGTAAACGTGATACTATTGATATTGACATCTTCCACATTGCCGGCACTAAACCGCATCTGCACCATGGCCAGATTTTGGGCGTCGGCCGGTTCGTTCGAAGAACCCGGGTTTGCCGGGCCAGTTTGAACTGTGAGCGATCCTTTTCCGGATAAGGTTAATGTATTACCGACGATCGGGGGTCCGAGTACGGTGCCATTGTGCGGAGCTCCGGAAAGTCCTGTGGTATATACATCGCTATCTATAACAATCGAGGCTCTAAAGTCATTATTAATCGTTCCGCCGCCCGATAATTCATATACCAGCAGATAATCTGTAGAAGTATTCGGCGGTAAAGTGTCAGAGAGTGTAAATACAATCGAACTGAGCGAATCACTGAAAGTAGTAGACGACAAGAGCCTATCGCCGACCAGGTCAAGTATTCCATTACTATTAATATCTTCATATAATCTTGCCTGGGTAACAGCAAGGTTATGATTCATTGTTCCCTGCGGTGTAAATCTTACACTGTCCACACGCAGGCTCTCCGCGCTGTTAGTGACATAATACAACTGGATGACCTCAACATCATTTGCAGCTAATCCCACCGTGCCAGCCGGTGGCGTATTAGTGCCCAAACTAATTTGCAGACGGCCGATATTGCTGATAGTCTTATTTCCTCCGACAATAGCAAACGTGCCGGTTGGTGTAATACTTTGAGCACTGGTCAGGCCGGTTACTGTCATATAACTGGTCAGTTCGACGCGGGTTTGCATAGTCTGGCCATTGGAGGCACTGCCGGCCAAATTATATACGACAAGCCAGTTTTCCTGTGCGCCCGCTTGTAATGTTTCAGCCGGTGAGAAAGTCCAGGTAATAACACCCTCATCGGCGCCAAATGTTTGTGATGTACTTATTTGGGTATCCACACCTGAATCGAAAACCCCATTATTATTCAAATCACGGTACAGATAAACCGCAGTTACATCATTTTGCTCATTGGCGGTACCCTGACCTTTGATCTGGAACTGGCTGATTAACAGACTTTCAGCAGCAGATGCCTGAAGTTGTAATTGCAGCATCGCCAGACTCTGTGCATCTGCAGATTCTGTAGATGCATCGGGGTTGTCATTGCCGGCTGCCAGTGAAATACTGCCAACCGCTGAAACAGTCTTTTCGCCACCTGAAGTATTATTTCCGTCGGCCTTGATAATACTACTGCTTGTACCACCCGTGGCGACGATTCCGGTTTTTAAAATGCTGGCCACAAATATTTCACCGGTGGATGCACTATCAGCAAGATCATAGACCAGTAACCAGTCTTCCGATGTTCCGGCATTGATAGTCTGACCGGTTGTGGCAATGGTTACTGTCAAGCCGGGGAATGCATCACTTTCGAGGAATGACGTATTTCCAACCAGAAGACCATCACCGGCTCCTGATGCCGTGGCAGCATTGTTTGTAATGGTGCCACCATTTTCACTAAAATGGAACAGAACGGCTGTAGAGGCATCCGGTGTAAATTCACCGGTTGGTTTGCTGAAGTTGCTCGTATACCTGACTGTATTACTGATACGTAATTCATCTATATCACCCTGCCAATAACTTGCCGGGCCAATTGATCCGTTAAATGTGCTGGCCTCACTACCGACACCGATAAAGCCATAGCGCGATGTACCGGTTCCCAATAAAGTACCATCGGGGAACGGCTCAGCAGTGGCATCCAGAACACCATCAATATAGATTCGCTTCTGGCCCGTGGATGGTTCATATACCACCGCCAAATGATGCCAGGTATCCGTAGTCAGTTGCGCAGAACCTGTCATATCGTGAATACCCTGACCGCTGCCATATGTGTCAAAACTTACCCGCCGTTGTCCGTCAATTGAGAAACGCCAGTAATCACTGCGGTCCCAGGAGGCGATAATTTTTTCACCACCACCGGCAGAGGAGGGTACAAGAACCCAGGCCTCAACAGTCAGACCGTCACTGGTCACACCACCGGCCTGAGCCTGATTGGCATTTACGGCAATATAGTCGCCGCCGCCCGCAAAATTAACCGCATAGTTCTGATATTTTGATCCCGTACCAATATAGGTGTCAACCCCATCATCATAGATGCCATTTCCATTATCCACATAAAGATCGATTTTGTTTTCTACAATATCTGTGGCCGGATCAGCGGTGCCCGAATGCCGGATAGTCACACTGCTAACATTGATATCTTCCACACTGCTGGCCGCCAGATTGAATTGTAACATGGCCAGTCTCTGGGCATCTGCGGTAATATTTGAATTACCCGGATTTGATGCACCTTCAGACAATGTATATGAACCAACATCAGTAACAGTTTTTTGTTCGGATGTCAATGGTAAGCCCTGTATACCGGCCGGACTTCCTGATTCAATACCATCAATAACTGCATTACCGGCATCCAGACGTACGCGGAATGATTCTCCGCCACCGGCAGTGCCGGCCAGATTGTATATGACCAGATAGTCTTTGCCTGTAGAAGGTGCCAGGGTGTCACCCGGGAAAAAAGTTACGGTACCATTGTCCGCGTTAAATGCACGCGATGAATCAATTTGTTCGTCAATTGTCAGATCGAGTATACCATTGCTGTTGATATCTTCATATATAGCCACGAAAGTAATATCATTCAGATCATCAATACTACCAAGTGCGGTAAATGTAAGCGTGTCAATTAATAAGGACTCGGGAGCAGAACTGGCAAAGTGCACCTGCAGCATCTCAATATTTACAGCATTTTTTGCTTCGACAGATGCGCCGGGATTATTAGTTCCGGCCGTAATAGTCATGGTACCGACGGAGCTAACGGTTTTAATCGCTCCCGTAACCGGATATGATCCGTTTACAGTAATATTCTCACCTGAGACGGCTCCCTTACCGGTCAGATAAGATGCTAATTCTACATTGGCCTGAAAGGCATCACCGTTACCTGCAGATCCGGCCATATCATATACCAGCAGCCAATTCTGAGTTGTCCCTGCCGGAAAAATCAGTGAATCGGTAAAAGTAAAAGTTGTGGTACCATTATCTGTTGCATATGGGCCCGAGCTCGCAATCAACGTGTCGACACCAACATTCAGATCACCATTATTATTCAGATCATGATAAAGATAAATGTTACTGATATCATTAACATCATCACCACTACCACTAGCTTTAAACCGGAGTTGAGCCACTTTTAGCGTTTCGGCAGAACTTGAGGCCAGTTGCAACTGCATCATGACCAGATTCGATTCTGAGGCTGAAATATTACTATTCGCCGGATTACCGGAACCTTCTGACAAAGTAATAGAACCGGTAGTGCTGATGGTTTTAATGTTTCCTGTGACCGGAAATGTAGCGGAACCGGGAACGATAGCAGCACTGGATGTGACACCGGTGGCATTCACATCACTGTTCTGGACAATTCTCGTAAAGAAAGTTTCATTTACAGAGGCTGAATCCGCAAATGAATACAGCAAGAGCCAGTTCTGTGTGGTTCCGGCCGGGATCGTCTGCCCGGAGGTTGTGATAGTTAAAGAACCATTATCACCATCAAACGCCGTACCCTGGCTAATAAACACATCTGTTCCGGTGTCAAACACGCCATTATCATTCACATCCTGATATAAACGAATGGAACCCGGAACAATATCTGACACATCATGACCAGAACCCTGCGCATTAAATGTTATTGAATTTATTTCAATCGCTTCTGCTACACTCGCGGTCAGTTTAGATTGCAACATGACGACATTGGAAGCATCGGCTGCAATACTTGATGCCGGAGGATTATTATCACCTGCATCGACAGTAAGACTACCAATACTGGTCATTGTCTTTAATCCACCTGTCACCGGTAAGCCGGAATTTTCTGCCGGAAGTGCAGTGGTGGCCCCATCTGCCTGAATATCTACCGGACGGAGCACGCGGCTCTGAAAAGTTTCATCATCAATTGCGGTTCCGTTAAAATCATATACCAGCAACCAGTTTTCATTTGTGCCTGCCGAAATAGAAACATTTGTAAGAGGTATAGTCATTCCACCATGTAATGGAGCAGTGGATTCAACCAGGGCTGCTCCGTTTGTTAGTGTACCATCTAAACCGTTTCCCGATGAATCAGCAACCGTTGTTGATCCAACGGAGTCATCAAAATGAAGTAAAAGTCTCGTATTTGCATCAGGAGTAAAAGGTACCTGAGATACGCTAAACTGACTTCCCGTATAACGTACAACATCCGACAGATGAACTTCATCAATTACACCATCAAAATAACTGTCACCGTTGCCTGCGACATTGGTACGATACCTGCGTCCGATATTTATTGGATAGGAATTTGCTACCGGATCATTATCGCCGATATTAGAGGTCTGTACCAGGTTTCCATTTACATACAGACGCATCTGGTTGGCAGTTGCATCATAAATGCCGGCAATATGATACCAGTCACCCGGGAAAATTCTCTGGGTTGCATCAAAGCAGTCGCGTAAACTACCATCAGGTGAATAGAAGAAAAATCGCATTCTATAGTTATCAACACGCAACGAATAATTGGTAGGTACACCGGCTACACCGAAATTACGTTTGGCAACAACCGTATAAGTACCACCCGAAGATTGCGATGGGGAAATCCAGGCTTCTATAGTCAGATCTCCGGTGACATCAAGATTATTGTCGTCAGGGACATTTACATAATCATTTGTTCCGTCAACACTGACTGCATTGCCGGGATTCCCGTTCAGGAAGATATTTCCCGATGCGAGTAATACATCGTTCAAAGGTTCTAATGTTCCGTTATTATTTACATCACGATAAACACGGACATTTCCGCTATCAATGGCGGCTGATTCATCACCCGTACCAATATCGATATATTTAATACTGGTAATATCAATATCTTCACCGGCGCCGGCAGCCAGATTCATCTGCATCATCGATACATTAAATGCGTCACGGCTAATACTTTCAGCCCCGGGATTACCGGCACCCGGCATTAAAGTTAATGTTGGTGCATTTTGTATCGTCATTGTGCTGCCCTGAATGGGGGCACCGGATATACTTGCAGCAGAAGCCGAAGCCAGACCCTGTGCGCTGATATAGCTGTTCAGGTCGATACTTGCCGCAAATGTTTCATTATTAGAAGCCGATCCGGCGAGATCATACATAACCAGATAATTCTTGCTCTCCGATTTGGGTAATGTATCTGTCATTGTAATCACTACCGTTCCGTTATCAGCGGAAAAAGCATATTTTTGTGAAGCGATCAGATCGACACCCAGATCGTAAACCCCGTTTGTGTTCAGATCAACTGCAATATATACCGAATCGACATCGGTATTCTCAATTCCACTTCCGCTGCCTTTAATCGTAATACTCTGAACCGCTAATGATTCTGCGCTGGTTGCCGTCAGCTGCAATTGCAGCATTTCCAAATCCTGAACACTATTCGGTACATTCGCTGCAACCGGTGTAGAAGCACCAAGACTCATGGTAATAGCGCCCACATTGGATACAGTCTGAGCACTACCGTTAAGCGGGAAAGTGCCGCCGGGAATGATTGTCTGACCGAATACTTCACCGGTTGCAGCAAGATCATATTGTGAGGCCAGTCTGGCCTGAAAAGTTTCACCATTTGAAGCACTGTCAGCCAGATCGTATACCAGCAGCCAGTCGCGTGAACTTGATGAGGGTATAGTTTGTCCTGCAGTGGATATGGTGGTGATATTTTCAAGGATTTTTGTCGCATCTGCGAAGCTGGTCTGACCAAAAAGGGTCGCATCACCAACGCCGCTACCTATCGCAGAATTTACAGTAAGCGAGCCACTGCCTTCGTTGAAATGCATCAGCATTTCTGTATCATTATCATTGGCAAAGGCCGTTGCGGAAGCCGTAAAATTTGAAGTATATCGAACCACAGAACTTATGCGAAACTCATCAAGTTCACCCCACCAATAACTGCCTGGTCCGCGATTACCATTAAACGTAGGGGCCTCACTACCGGTACCGATAAAACCGAACCGGACGATGCCGGATCCCAGAACCGTGCCATCAGTATAAGGCTCATTGGTTGCATCCAGGACACCATCAATATAAATCCGTTTCTGGCCGGTTGACGGCTCATATACTGCTGCAACATGATGCCAGGTATCAGTACTGAGTTGAGCCACACCGGTCATGTCATCAATAACATCACCTTCTGAATTAGTTGCCCAGAATACCCGTCTCTGTCCGTTCAACGCCAGACGCCAATATTCACTGCGGTCCATCGAGGCAATAATTTTCTCACCACCTCCGGCTGCGGAAGACAAGTACACCCATGATTCAACCGTAATACCGGATGAACCGGTTCCGCCAATCTGATCCTGATTAGCATCAAGAGCGATATAATCTCCGTTGCCATCGAAAGAAACTTCGAAACCACCGTAGCGTGCGGCAGTACCAATATACTGGTCAACACCGGTATTTAGAATTCCATCATCATCCACATCGCGATATAGTTTGATGCCATTTATCTGGATATCCGTACCGGCATTTGCCGTACCGATTTCTTCAAAAGTAATTGAACTAACAGATATATTTTCTGTACTTGATGCAGTTAACCTGAATTGAAATATAGGTGCATTGGTTGCATCGGCCGTTACGGATGCTGCCGGTGGTTTATTATTAAAAGACAGAGAAAGAGAACCGATATTACTTATAGTCTTTACTCCGCCCTGGGCTGTTGATCCCAATAGTGATACGGAACCGGCACTGTTTATTCCGGTTGCTGTTAGACCTGAAGTTGAAATTTGTACCTGATAGGTTTCACTCTGTGTGGCATTTTCATTAAAATCATAAACCAGTATAAAAGTTTTTGTATCACTGGCTATCAGAGTATCTGCATTAGGATTTATGTTGAAAACGAGGGTACCATTATCAGAATTATATGTAGCCGCACTGCCAAACTGGATATCCACACCACTTTGGTATACACCATCTGTGTTTACATCCTGATAGAGCGATGCAACTAAATCTCCGGCATCATTGCCTGAACCGGAAGCAGTAAAGTCCATGCGCGATATCTCGATGTCTTCAGTTTCGTTGGCTGCCAGTGTAAATTGCAGCATTACGATGTCCTGAGCGTTGACGCCCTCATTGGAAGCACCGGGATTAGACGCCCCGGTCCCAAGTGTCAACTGGCCGATACCCGATATGGTGAAAGTCCCGCTGGTTACCGGAGCACCTGAAACAGTGGCATTGGAATAGACATCAGAATCTTGTGATAATTCTGCACCAAACGTTTCTGATCCGGAAGCTGTACCATTTAGTGTATAAACTACAAGTAAGTTTTGACTGGTTCCGGCACTGACCAATCTGGACAGATTGGTAAAATTAACAGTATCATTCACACCAACTGTCACGCCTGTTACCAGTGCGGTGTCAACCCCATTATCGAACACACCATTATTATTCAAATCATGATATAAATCCACAGAATCGACTGCAGTATTTTGATTCATCGTACCCGTAGCAAAAAATTTGAGCGAATCGACGGTCACAGCATCAGATGAACTGGCTGTCAGCTGAATTTGCAGAGCGGAAAATTGCAGCACACCTGGTGAAACAAACTGATCACCGGCACTATTCACACCCTTACTTACTGTGAGTGACCTGGCCGAATTTATGGTCTTGATTCCACCGGTCACTGTTGTACCAATCGCAGTATACGCATCGCCGCTGCTAGCTCCGGTTAAATCAATACCACCTGGTTCCACGCTGCCAATAAAGGT
This sequence comes from uncultured Calditrichota bacterium, assembly GCA_964445625.1. Lineage (GTDB taxonomy): Bacteria > Calditrichota > Calditrichia > JAJRVZ01 > JAJRVZ01 > CAVXXB01. Next base: position 18,815 of record CAYULK010000006.1, on the reverse strand, counting down.
GTCTCCAATTCCGGCAGTTCCGGCCAGGTTGTATGCCACCAGGAAAGTAGCCCGTGAACCTGAAGATATATTATACGATGTCAGGTTGATCGTAGCAGTTCCATTGTCACTGCTGAAAGCGGTTGCAGAATTGATATACTGATCCGTTCCGGTTTCAATCGTTCCGTTTTCATTAACATCGCGATACAGAAGAATTCCGTTTGGTGCAATATCTGTCGCATCATCGCCCGTTCCGGACGCACTAATAACCACACTGTTCATTTCAATATTTTCACTTACCGAAGTAGCATCAATTACGAACTGTATCATTGGGATCAATTGACCACCGGCACTTTCATTTGAGTTTCCCGGATTATTTAGTCCGGCTGCCAGTGTCACATCGAGATAATTGGCCGGACTGAATGTGGCACTGCCCTGCGCAACCAGATCAATATCATTACCGGATGCATCTTTCGCGATCGTTTCATAATCCGTATGGCCGGCATGTACCAGTAATGCAGTGTTGGCATCGGTAATAAAATTTGTGGTGGGAATTGAAGAATCTGTAGTATACCGTGCATTATCAGAAACGCGGATTTCATCAATTTCACCTTCTAACATGTTGGCGCCATTCTGGGCGCCCACTTCAAAATCAGAACTACTATTAAATATATCACTGCTATAGGTAACAGTGGAATCCAGAACGCCATTTATAAATACATATAAATTTGAACCATCATATACACCGGCCACATGGGTCCAGCGATTGGCGTTCACACTGCCATTTGAGCTTATTGTATCAACAGTGCTACCATTCTGAGATACTAAGAACTGCAGCCGGCCATTACTGACGGCCAGTCGGTAAGACCTGTTGGCACCGGTTGTATCCCATTTGGAAATAATGCTGTGAGTACCTGTAACAGCCGTCGGTTTGATCCAGGCCTCCAGGGTAATTGCTGTTGTCAGATCAAGGGCCGTTGAATCACCTGTCGAAAAATAGTCCGTTGTACCATTGAGAGATAAGGCATTATCCGCATAACTTGAGAGTGGGGGGGCCGTGGTGGTAAAAGTGGCATTGCCTTGCAGGGTTCCGTCATCATTATTTGTTGAGGATACAAAATTTTGTGCGATGGAGATACCAGGGGCCTTGTCAAAATGAAATAATGCCACAGCATTACTGTCTGACAAGAAAGGTGTTGTGGGTCTGGTAAAACTTGTTGAATATCTCACAGACTTTGAAATACGAACTTCATCGATGATTCCATTAAAGTCATTACCATAGCTTCCGGAACTATAATTCGCACCTAGAACCAAGGGATAATTGTTGGGTTCCGGCATTGAGGCCATGGAAACGCTGTAGACATTCGATCCATCAACATATAGGGTGGCGACCATGGCACTTGAATCAAAAGTAGCAGCTACGTGATACCAGGTCGAGGCCGATATGGATGCCTGACCACCCGGAGTATTATTCTCAAAACAATCGATAAGGGTACTAGGGCTTGCATACCAAAAGAAACGTAAAGAACCATTATCCACACGCAAGGCATAATTTGTAGTGGAAGGCGGTGTCGCAGCTGTGAAATCCCTTTTGGCCAGAATGGTTCTGGCGCCGGATATGGAGTTCATATATATCCACGCCTCCAGTGTAAAACTGCCATCAATATCAAATGCATTCGCGTCAGAGGCCGCACTGAAATTGATGTAATCATTTGTACCATCAAATAATACTGCATTCCCTTCCGACTGCGCAAATACAGGCAGAAAGCCTAATAACAGTATGGACAGCAGACTGATTATTAAATAATTTTGACGTGCCATCAGAAACCCCACATAGTTTTTATGATAATTTTAAGATTAGATATACTACACCCATGTTATTATTAAGTTTATCGGTAGAATATAAGAGAAGTTTAGAGTCTGTTTTAAGAAAAAATATATTGTTGATTGAGCTTCTATGAAATGAACCGGAGGATGACTTCATTTTACGGCATTCCCCATCCCGAAGGTCTATTAAATTTGAACAAACTAATTTCCATTTTCAATGCTCGTTTTACTTTAAAAAGATAATTTTTGCACCGGCATTGAATACAATAATAATGCTATCCTGATTTGCATTGAGATCCGTATTCCCGTTACCGGTTGTAGAAGCGATAGTGTAGGTCGCGAAATTATTCGTCTGATTCGGCGAAACGGTTACATTGGCCTGGCTGACATTCGCTAATGCAGATTGTGAAATAAGCAGCACCATCAAACTAATAAATAAATTTGTATAAAATTTCATTTAACCCGCGGAAAATTTTCAAACTATTTTAAATTGCTATTTATATTCGACTTAAATTTAATAAAAACATCAAATATTTATTTTTTTTACCAATTTTATTTAAATAATTTTTCACCAGAATAAAGCACGTATCTTATTGTATTTACTGTTGTATTCGTCATGCCGCTCAGGCGGGTCGACATGTTATGTTCAATAACAACAAGAGGTTCTGATCTAAATTCTCCAGAAGGAGTCCTTCGGACAGGATGACTATTTAAGGAAAAGCCCCTGATCAATGCTGACCAAAAAGCTTTCTGCTTCCCCCCCAGATAATTATTATATAATCCTTAATTTTTTTCGTATCTGAATTAGACCACTTTAAGAATATTTTCCCGCACAATAATTTTGTAAGTCCTGATTATTACTAAAAATAACACAATATTCATGCCAATAATTTTTGTTTAAAATTAGCAGCAAAACACCGGCATTTTTAAGCTTTTTCAAGCTTTGTGTTTGATTGTAAAAACAGTTGTGAATTATTTGCACAGGAATGTGCAAATAATGCGGAAATATTAAAATCGATAATAAACCGATATCATCCCCGGAGAAAAGGACAGCTGGGTTGTGGGCAGTGGTTTCCAGATAGCATCAGCCACGGCGTAGGACCAGATAATAATCTGGCTATAGGTCAGATATTGTCTCATGCGATGCCACTTATTATACTCATCATATGTGGTAATTATGTCATCGGGATGCGTTGCCGCCAGATAAATATCTTTTTTCTTATTCTCATTAGCTAGTGATATAATCAGTGCCGCTGAATTCAGAGCGAATGCAGAAAAAATTATATAGCCCTTTGTTTGCTCGCCTTTATATATCTGTCCTCAACCCGGAAGCACAAGTGATCGCCAACCGGCGCCCGGACGTGGATCCTCAAGTTGTATGTATCTTGTCTCAATAATTGAATTGCCGGAATCCCCCTCCTGGTATTCATTTTTTAACTGGTCATAAAAGTCAATTATTTTGGGTGAAATATTAACAGGGTCCAGTTCTATGGCCGGATTCAATGAAAGCATTGAAATAAATGCGGTGCGTGACGAATCGATATCGCCCAGGTGAAAATATGAAAGTGCCCGGTACTGGTATATTAAAATCAGCTCTTCCGGTTTATAAGCCTCATACTTCTGAATCGCCCGGTTGCTTAAGTTAATTGTTTGATCATAATTCATATCATTGTATGAATCAATTATGGCATTGACGGATAATTCCTGAGCCTGGGCAGAAAATATGAGCAAAACAAGAAATGGTATACTTAGATTTAAATATAATTTCATCCTGTATTTTCGCTTTTTGAAAATCAAAGAATATTATTTTACATATAATAATTTATGTGTGAAAATATGAGATGATGTTCGAAGTACGGCAATATATACACCCGAAGAAAGTCTTCCGATCCCATCAGAATTAATATTCCAACGATATACATACTTTCCAGGGGGTAATATTCCCTCAACAAGCACATCTATTAACCGACCCTGAATATCATATATTTTTAGTTCAATATTATCACTGAGCGGCAAAAATATTTCTATGTTGGAAACATCGTTAAAGGGATTGGGATAACTGGATATCGGATCATAAACATCCGGGAGATTATCATCTCTGCTTCCTCTGTTCATTCCCGTAATCGTTGAATGATAAACGATAACACTGGACAAAATATCAGTTGAATGCAGGCCATATCCGCCAAAAACATATAATGTATCATTCCAGATACCGGCAGAATGCCCTGCCCTGGGCCCGGGAAGCGCGATATAATCTGATATTTCACTGTTGGCAGTATTATAAAATTCTATGATATTTGTTGTACCATTTGCTGATTCTCCACCAATCAAAAAGACACTATCTCCCTTTATTACCGTCGCTCCATCACCGCGCGCCAGAGCTAGTTGCATTCCATTCTGCCAGTTACCCTCCGGTGTCAGGATTGCAGTAGAATTTAATGGGCTGAAATAGAATCCGCCGGAAAAGAACAGACTATCATTGAATAAAAAAGAAAACATACTGACCCGCGGTGGCGACATTTTGTGCGGGAGTTTTTCCCACTTATCATTATCAGCATCATACCACTCCACTTTATCCAGATAATATCCATCGGAATCAATACCGCCAAAAATTAGCAAAGAATCTTTATAAACCTGAGCTGTCAGTCCTGATCTCGGGCCTCTGAGGGTTCTTTTTACAAGCCATTGATTTGTTTTCAGATCCAGAGCCTCAACCTCTTTACATGCGCCCCTTTTATTTCTACCGCCGATGACATATATTTTATCCTGAAATAATACTGCAGAGGCATTTGCCCGCGGTGTAAACATCTCCGGCACACTTGTCGTATCCCAGCTGTCCGTCGCGGGATCGTAGATCTGAACATCACTAAGAAATTCGGTGTGATTTCTTCCACCGATGATATAAAATTTTGAATTATAAGAAATGATAGAAGCACCTGTTCTCGCGTCTGACATGGGGTTATTTTCACGCCATTCAGAACCGGCCTGAGATATAAGACATCCTAGTATAATAATTGAAATAAATTTTATCATATTAAACTTCTGATCTGTGTGTTCCCAGGTACAACCCGGGAACGAGGATAGTAAATAATTTAATCTCATTATTTTATCAACAATAACTGTGCCAGAATTATTTTGTCATATTTATACTAAGTTCATGAGTTTGACCTGCCACAATTTCAATAGATTCTGAATAATCAGAAAAGTACGGATTCCTGACTAACAAATGATAACGGCCACCCTTTAGTTTGACTGGCTCCTTCATGGGAGTAGTATCAATATATTCTTCATTTATATAAACTTTACCCCAGGGTTTAACCTTTACATTTAAGTGTCCAAACACTTCATGTAACCGGAATTTTAAAGTATCCACAACAGCTGATGTGATTTCAATAGTAGAACCGGTTGTTTCAAATGAAGGATTACGCAACTCTAATTCATATATTCCCGGCTCCAGTATAATATTTTCTGAAAACGGAGTTGTACCATAATGATTTCCACCGATATAAATATCTGCCCATGGTACCGCATTTATATAAATTCCACCAGGCGGTAACTCCTCAGGAATTTCCTCATTTTTTACAGTGGAATTCTCTGATCTTTTACTGACTATTGAAAAAGCTTCCCTTTCATCGGATAATATTATTTTATTTTCCGGTTTGGTATTGAGACTATCTGACGGGACTAAAGCGGGTATTGTCCGGATCTCCGGCAAGGATATAGCACTCTCTTCCAAATTCCCGGTTTGACTTACGTTTTCTTTGACAATAAAAATTACTATTGATATAGCAATGAGTAAACTAAACAGAATTAATAATGGTAGTAACCAGATTTTACGCCCTCTCCTTACTGAAGATTGACTAATGTGATACACAGGAGAAATCTTTTTTTCAGCAATATTATGTACCAGTTCCCGGGCAAATTTTTCAAATCCTGTGTGCTTGTTTTGCACAGATATCTGAGCAATTAGTGTACTGCAATTTTCAGATCTCTCATCCGCATTTTTCTTTAACATCCCGGAAATTAATCCATCCAGCCATTCAGGTATACTTTCACCCATAGTCGATGCTTGTGGCGGGCTGTTATTTAAAATATTATTTATGGATTCCGGAATCGATTCCCCCCGAAAGGGATTTTTACCCGTGATTAATTCATACCAGGTAACACCCAGGGAAAAAATATCACTTTTGTATGTTGATTCTTCACCACGCAATACTTCCGGCGCCATATAAGCCGGTGTTCCGATAATATTGCCCTGCTCGGTAATCGCAGATATATCAATCTGCCGTGCAAGTCCAAAATCTGATACTTTTACGACACCACTTTCTCCGACCAAAATATTTGAGGGCTTAATATCACGATGAATAACTCCGTGAGTGTGCGCATATTGCAGGCCGGATAAAATTTGATACATGATAGCAATTGAGATATTGGCAGATACAGGATGAAATAATTTGATATATTTGTCAAGTGGCCAGCCCGAGACATATTCCATAGCAATATAATATTGGTGATCTGTTTTTCCCAGGTCCAACACGTTCACAATGTTCGGATGTGACAGCTTTTTATAAAAATTTGCCTCTCGTGAGAATCTTTTACTTAATTCATGATCCCCGCTATATTGTGGATGCAGTATCTTTAACAATACCACACCATCCTTTTTCCTCAACCGGCAGAGATAAACACTGGTTACCGGCCCGCGGGAAATTTCCTTGAGACAATTATATCCTGCAATCTCCATGAATTACATATCCCAGTTTTTTATCTGATATTGCAGCCAGCGCCGCGATACACCTAAGATTTTAGCTGTTTTTGTTCTATTGCCTTCGCATTCCTGTAATGTTCGCAGGACAACATCTTTTTCTATCTCTTTAAGTTTCATGCCCGCAGTAAATCCCATGGTTCGTGGATGTAATTTCAAATCTTCCGGAAGTATTTCTGTAGATCTGCTCATAATAACCGCTCGCTCGATGGAATTCTCCAATTCACGGATATTGCCCGGCCATTTATATGTTTTTAATTGTTTTAAGGCCTTTTTTGAAATTCTCTTTATATATTTTTTGTTTTTATCTGAATAGACCCTTAAAAAATGAGCGGCCAGCATTTCTATATCTTCCACCCGTTCCCGGAGTGGTGGCAATGTCAGACTAATCACATTTAACCGGTAAAAGAGATCTTCACGAAATTCATCCTGTAATACTGCGTTCCATAAATTTTTATTGGTAGCTGCAATAATCCGGACATTGACATTTTGATTTTTTGTATCACCTACCCGTTTAATTTCACCACTTTGTAATACCCGTAATAATTTTGTCTGACTGTTTTTTGATATATCGACAATTTCATCTAAAAATATGGTTCCTTTATCTGCCTCCTCAAATAAACCGGACTTGTTCTCAATGGCACCGGTAAATGCACCTTTGCGGTGTCCAAATAGTTCAGATTCAAGCAAATTTTCCGATAACGATCCACAATAAATGGGTATAAAAGGATAGTCATGGCGCAAACTCCGATTGTGGATGGCCTGGGCTACCAGTTCCTTACCCGTTCCGCTTTCGCCTTCAATTAGTATCGTAGCTTCGGATTCGGCCACCCGGTCAAGTATATCAAATATCTCACGAATCCGTGGGCTATTTCCAATTATCTGAGGATACCGGTTATGTGTTTCAGATGAATGCTGTAATACTTTATTCTCTTCTCTGAGACTTTCAATAATGCGGGCGTTTTCAAGTGCAACTGTGGCCTGTTTAGCAAATATTTCCAGGAATTCCAGACTCTCCTGATTAAATTTCCCGACATTTTTTCTGTTATCCACATATATCGCCCCCAGAACTGATTTATCTTTTACAAGTGGGACACATGCAATTGAGTGAATACTTTGCAGCTGAACACTTTCCGCGTTTTTAAATCTTTCATCTTCTACGGCATCATAGGTCAGAATCGCCTTCCCCGATGATACCACCTTGTTCACAATACTAGAACTGATGTTTAACTGATCGTTGACCAGATCCTGGTTAAATTTTCTGGCCACAATCACATCCTGCCCGGTTTTGGTGCCAATTTTTGTAATTATGATGAAACCCCGTTCAGCCATAATCGTTTCTATCGCCAGATCCATAACCCTGTTCAGGATCTTTTCAGGACTATGTAATGAATTTAATTCATTACTAATTTTCAGCAGGGTATCAAGCCTGTTTCTTATATCCATACATTTCCTTTTTAGATTATCATTCGACCCGGAACGTTCCTTCCTTAGAACTGCTGGTATTTCCGGATGAATCTACGATGTAAATCAACCAGAAATAATCGCCCGCTTCAAGAGAATTAGCAAAATTATATTCGAACACGCGATGATCTAAATTATTAACTGTAAATATTTTTGTATACAGGCCAAAATTAACCTGATATATTTCAAGTTTGAAGTTAACAGGGTAATTTAAGAATTCCGGCTGCCATTGGAATAATATCGGAAACGACTCGATTACTGTTTGATTTGCCGGATAAGTTATTTCAGGAACGACGTCTATGATTCTTGTGATGAAAAGATTTTTAGGTGCTGAGATATTTCCATATAAATCCAAACAAAAAGTGCGGATACGTTTCTCCTGAATCAGATGTATTGGGGTGACAGGCAGCTGATAATCCAGAATAATGATGCCATATTCATCTGATTTATCTCCCTTATGTAATGGCATGGCAAAATCATATTCATCAATTGTCATCCATACCGAATCAATATCATTAGCACCGTCTTTATCCCGAACTGTAACATTTAAATCAAGATAATATCTGTCATCTGCCGGCCACCAACGGCTGACATGATGTGTGGTGATGCTGAATCCGGTAATTTCCGGAATCGCATTCAGGCGAAAATCATGTTGAATTTCATTATTTACTAAAATCAAATTTGTGCTATCTGAGGCATATCCTTCTCTAAAACAATATAAACTATAGTCACCAGGTGGAATATCTTTAAACTCAAACCGGCCATCCGGCCCTGTCTGAAAATAATATCCCGAGGGATCCAGTATAAGCTGTACGGAGTCGAGAGGGACCTCGAGATCATAATATTTCGTAACCACCCCATTGATCAAGCCACCCTTAAATGAGGACCCTGAACGTGGATCAAACAGATTTTCATATGCGGCATCCTCGACACAGCTCAGGGATACCACACTAATTGATAAAACAAATATTATAAATTGACGAAATACGGCGCTCATATATAAAAAATATACGCGTAGATTAAATACATCGCAATTAAAGTGTGAAATATTTGCACATATTTTGTTGTGCATTGAAGAAATAGTCCAGGCTTAGCTTTCCTCAGGAAGGTGTAGTAGTTTTGCCAGATCGGAAAATTTTCCGGAAAAATCGGCTTCCGGCGGTATCGGCAGTCCTTTTTCATTGGAGACAAAAAAGGTGAGGATCTTTTTCTTTACTGCCGCCATATCAGTCACCGGGTCATTGCCAATCATAAGGCATTCTTCATGAGTTCTGTTCCGGCCAGAATCCAATCCGACACCTTATCTTTCCACTGGAATTCGTCAAATTGTTGCTGGATGAGATGGAGATAGCCAGAGACAAATTCATCCAGCTCAAAGTGTAACAGGGTGCCATCCAGATCAAATAATAAATATTTTATTCTCCGGGATAGATTCATGTTGTTACTGCCTCATATTTTACATTGACCGTTAGCAGAAAAAGATTAATTAAACCACCCAGCAAAATCAAAACCGCAATTCCCCGAAAACCACTAAAATCTGATATCATTGTATAGAGCAGAAATACCAGTGGTGTGAATATGCCAAGAATAATCCTGGCACCGAATATAAAAATATATTTGCCCAACAGCTGTTTTGCAGCCTGATTTGTTGTCGGGTTAAAAGCCGAAAGGAACCGGAACCGGGCAAAAACTATTAACATATCAAGTACAAGTAATATTAACAGCCAGGCGGTTTGAAACTGAACTTTATCAGCTAATCCCGAAAACAGGATAAAACAGGAAAGACCGGCTGATGCCGATGTAACAATAATACCACCAATCGTGGTTGGATGGTGAAACTCAGGATGATCAGAATGGAGAAAGATAAAACCGGCCAGATAGACTGAGCCCAGAACAAGTATTATTCCCAGCAACTCATAAACATAAAAATAAAAATTCAGTTTATATAAGGAAAAATTAAGTAATAAAAATATATAATAACTGCAGATCAGAAAAAAGTGCTTCTTATATGATAGATAATCAATAGGTAACTGATTTTTGTCACCTGCATAAATAATCAGCCCGGTCAAAAAGGTAATAGTCCAGAGTGGTAATAAATATATGAACAAATCATTCATATAAATTGGAAAGCGCTCTGCAATTACCTGTTCATTTGCCGGGTAGAATGTCGCGGTAAATGCCCAAAATTGCCAACCCGGCAGACCGGCGCTCAGAAACAGATAAGTGATAAGCAGATATAATCTAATCTTCATTTGCGTTTATTATTTCAGAGACAAAACGATCAAGTATTTTGCTCTGGTGATCTCGTTCATATTTTTTGATATTTACATAACTGAATTTATAGTCACCGTCGATTATCTTTTTTATACATTTGGCAATTGTCCGTGGTCTGCCATCCTGACAAATTGTACCGGAATTCGTTTCTTTAATTAAGCCGGCAGCCTCACCATTATCCGGCACGATACCAATGATCGGTTTTTTAAGACGCAGGTATTCATATAATTTACCACCGATTGTCTTATCCGCATTTGCGCTCATGGGATCAAGTATGACACAAAAGGCATCCATTGAATTGAGCATTTCCAGGCACTTTTTGTGATTTTTATAACCCCATATTCGCACGCGGTCAGATATATCATTTTTTTCTGCCAGATGCTTTAAATTCAAAACACTCGCACCGATATGATGAAAATCTATTCTGATATGTTCATCCTTTAACATTTTTATTGCCTTGAACAGATTCTCAGGCTTATTCAGGTGTGAATAAAACGAACCTGAGAATGCGAGGTTAAAAGCATCCGGATCGGGTAGTTCAACTTTTTCTAACTTTGAGAAATCTTCTTCGTCATACCCGTTTGGTATGACACAAAAATCGATATCCGGAAAGCTTTTATAATCATCGACAACCGATTGATAGGCCGAAATGATGTATCTGATATTAGAAATGGCATTTTTTTCTGACCGCTGATCCAGATATCTGTGCCATGGGGTCGGATGTATTTTATATGGATTTAAAGTCCAGGGATCGCGCATATCAAGAATGACCGGAATATCGATTTTTGCCGTATATTGGGCAGCTAATTCTGCCATTGAATATGGTGGCATGCTGATAAATATGATATCATATTTTGTGTTTTCCAGCTCATCATCAATCATTGGAACTATCCGCCGGTTCCAACTCTTACGGCTGTCAGTCACATTGATAAATGCACTGATCCAGCGCTGCATATAACCACGCGGGATTTGCTGTAGTACTTTTTTGAACGACAGTTTATCATTGGGTTCGGGCTCTGGCCGGATAATTCTGGTTCCAGATGGGATATCATTCAACAGGGATTGGTCGGTTATAGAAGAATTTTCAATAGCCGCGGTAATTACACAGAATTCCCAGTTCTCCCGGGAGAGATACTTAATAAATTTCGTCCAGCGCTGTACACCCCCGCCACCTGAAGGAGCGAAATAATATGTAACAACTAATCCACGTTTAGCCAAGATTGTTTTTCCATTTCCCTGATATACTTGACTATTTTTTGTAATTCTTTTTTGTTTTTCTCAAAATTGAAGTTTCTGGTATCAATCGTTAAGATTTTCAGACCCTGAGACTCCGCCTCCTCAATCCACTTTTCATACCCCTGATGTAAACGCTGTAAATATTCAGGATCAATTGTCTGTTCAAAATCCCTGCCACGATGTAAAATACGACTAATCAAATCATCGATTGAGGCATCTAGGTAAATTATCAAATCAGGTTTGCGCAGATAGTCAATCATCGTTTCAAACAGTAAGCGATAATTTTGGTAATCCATCTCAGTCATATTCCCGGTTTCATATAATGTTCTGGCAAAAATTTCAACATCCTCGTAGATCGACCGGTCCTGGATACAGGAATCCGGCCATTCTGTTATTTCTTTCTGAGATTTAAAACGGTGGGATAGGAAATATATCTGAAGATGAAAGCTCCATCTCTCCATATCATCATAAAATACCTGAAGATAGGGATTATCGACTACCTTTTCATAATACGCACGCCATTGCAACTCCTGACTGAGCAGACGCGTCAATGTTGTTTTTCCAACACCGATATTACCGGCAATAGCGACAAATAATTTTCTTTTTTCAGTCAAATCTGATTATTTTCCTTAAGAGAATTAATATGAACTTTTACTGACCCTCCCCCTTTCATCCCCCTCCCTAAATGCGTTTAGGGAGGGGGAAAGTAGGGGTGGGTTATTTATCAAAATTCAGAAATCTGTATCTTTTTCATAGCTACCTCTTTGCAAAAATAACAAAGTTTTTGCCTACAATAGCATAGCATAAATTAAATGGTAATTGTAATAATAATTATAATCAGGTACAACAAATCTTTCAAGACTTTTTAGTATTTTTTTTTGTTTGCAGAGCTTGCATGATATATCCAAATACATCAGTTATTGATTTTAGAGATGATAAAGTTTGCGCATCACCATGATTCCAGATAGCACAAAAAGCGGGATTTCTGGTGTGTGATTTTGTCCGGAGATCTTCAATATTTCCATGATCGCTAACGACTACCAGGATCGTGTCATTTATGACAATTCGCTCAATAATTCCCACAATAAGTGCTTCCAGCTTTTGAATTTCGACAATTGCTTTTTTAAGATTTTTGTCGTGACCGGCTCGATCTGTTTCAAAATATTCATAAAGTACCAGGTCAAAATCTTTACTGACATTCAAAATAATTTCAGCCGAGTCGGCACCGGATAATTCAGGAATATCAAAGAATAAATCCTTTAATACACGGTTCGAATAATCATGATAAAGCGCACGGCCCTGTCTGATATCCTGAATCGAGTTAAACGGTAGTCCTGCTGCCCGATTCATTTCGGTCGTCGCTGACATATACATATTATCAAAAATATCAGGAGTTGTAAAAAAGACCGGCCGGAATGCATTTAAAAATTTACATGACCGACCCTGTTTTGTAAGTTTTACAAACAGAGATTCAGTTGTCAGGAGTTTTCGTAAGTGATTATTGGGAAAGCCGAACAGATGTCTTCCGATCAATCGGGCGGTGTTAAAACCGGTATATATTGCGGTTTGCCCGGTGGCACTCTGGGGCAAACCATCCGTATCCAAATTGGCATCCAGGCCTACTTTAAAGCAACCGAATGGAGATGGAACCGAATTAAAGATCCCCGTCTCCGAGTAAACACAGGGATTAAATTCCGGATCATTTTCGCCTATTCCCACTCCATCGATAAAGAGCACGATAACATGCTTTTTATTGAAAGCGGAATACCTCATTTGCACTGAACCGGACAGGAATGCCATTCACTTTGCCGATATCGTATACATAATTGCGCACTGTGTTCAGTACGATATTATCCATTATTTCATTAATTCCACGTAATATACTTGCCGATTCAACCCGGCCCTGCTGATTAACTACAATTTTTACACGGATTACACCCGGTTTCATAACATTTTTCAAAGCGGAATTAATATTAATTTTTTGTTTGTGTAATATTCTTTTTTTTCCTGAATCAAGAAAAGGCTCCAAGAATATGCGTTCATAATCTATCTGTTCTATACCTGTTGCGCTTCTATTTCCACTAATGTTTACTGTAGGTTCAGCCAGATTCGTGGATGCAATAAGCTGGGTCGTTAATGTATGTGTCTGATTTTGAAATACGCTTTCCATAGTGGAATCGATTTGCTGCATGATATCACTTTGCTCAGGAGATTGTGTTTGCTGCTCCGCCAGAGTATTACCGGAATTCAATTGATTTCCATTAACACTAAATTGTGTGTTTTGAGCCGGAGTTTCTATATCCTGAGCCAATATCAGAAATCTGCTCAGAGTTGATTGCCGCGATTGGGAATTATATACCGGCTGAATTTCTATCGTACCATATTTACTATTATTCGCACTGTCATAAATTTTTTCAGTAATCACAGTTATGCTTTCATTTTCCCAGGTATTATTTTGAGCAGGAATTGATTTGTTTGAGTGATTATAAATATCATATTCCTCATTATTCGAAAATTGATTCTTTCCCGGGTTATAATTGTCATTGCGATTGACAGAACCAAGATTGGGCTGAGAGAGGCTCAGGATGACAATTCCCATCGGATTTCCTGTAATCAGGTTTTCGGTTAATACCGGTGCAGCACCCAATTCGCAGATTACTCCGGCATATCCATTTTCTGAAATAATATTTTTGGCTAATGTTGGCCTGGCTTTTACCTCTGCCCGAATACCGGCATTATAATTATAACGAATTTCAGAATTTGTCACAGAAAGATTGGTATTTTTTATCGTAATACCATTATAGCCATATTCTATGACACAAAAATCAATCACATTTTCAGATTTGGAATGGAGGAATTGAATACCGTACCAGTCTGACATACGTGGTGCAGCGGCAAAAGATGAGAACACTATTTTATTGTTTGCCTGCCCCCGGGCGATCAGACTGCCGCGAACGATTATTTCACAGCGGGTTTTATCAGTTCCGCTTTTAATTCCATCACCGGCCGGATCAAACAATATTTGTGTTCCGGGTTCAATCGTAATCCGACTATTTGCCGGAATGATAACATCACCCTTTACACGAATAATACCCTGCCAAAGTTGATTTCCTTCAACTTCACCCCCCTGTAATATAATTTCCTGTCCCAAGCTCACAGACACCAGGATCAGGAATATGAAAAATTGAAATATAAAATTACCCATATAGTATTAACCTCAGCCTAATTTCGATTTGAAATTAAACCGTACTATTTAAATTAAGTTCATAGTAATATATTCGACGACTTAAATCGACACTTTATTTTGAATTTTATAGACTTCTGCAAAATAGGTGAAATTCTGTTATGTTGTCATTCCGCCCGCCGAAGGCGTGGTTTCAATATTTGGATGACAAAATATGCAATTTTGCCGAACTCGATGAATCTTATGATGAAGTATGATTATTGTAAGTAGAGTAAAAGTGGAAGATTTCAGAGACTAAGGAGTCTAACCCAACCCGTCCTAAATCTTAATAAACTTCTCCAGGGTCTTCAACAAATCATTTTCCTTAAATGGTTTAACAATATAGGCATTAGCGCCCAGTTGAATGCCTTTTTCCTTATTTTCCTTGGCAGCTTTGCCCGTCAGGATAACAATCGGTACATCTTTCAGTTTTTCCTGCTCACGGATTTTTTCAATCAGTTCAAAGCCCTGCATTTTGGGCATTTCAAGGTCGGTGATGATAATATCAAATTCACTGGTTTTCAGTTCTTCCAATGCCTCGGATCCATCTTCGGCCAGGGCTGTGGCATAATTATTACGTTCCAGCACGGAAGAGACAAATTTTCGGACACTGAGAGAGTCATCCACAATTAATGCGGTAGGTTTTCTTTCTTCAATCTTTTTTTGTTTGATATCAGCCGGCTCTTTTTTCTTTGCTGTGGATTTCTTTTTAGCGGTCGGTTTTTTTGTTCCACCTTTTAGAATATTCCGGGCACTCTCCAATGATGAGAAATCACGCCGGTCACCAAAATAATCCGCTTCAATTTTGCGTGTGATGGCAGAGATATCAACGATCAGTACGACTGAGCCATCGCCAAAGATGGTACCACCGGAAATATAATCCATATCGTCCAGTTCATCACCAAGAGAGCGGACAACTATTTCTTCCCTGCGCAAGGCCCGGTCAACAATCAGTCCGTATCTCACCGATCCATCCTGTACAATAATAATATTACCGATACCCTTTTCACCGGATATTTTTTTATCAAATTCAATAAATTCGGATAAATATACTACCGGAATTTCATTTCTCCGGACTTTTATATATTTTTGTTTTTTCTTTGTGATAATTTTATTCTCATCAAAATTCTGAGTTTCCTCAACCGAGTTCAATGGAATTGCCAGCGTTTCACTTTTTATTTTTACAAGCAGCGCCTGGGTGATAGCCAGAGTAAGCGGCAAACGGATGCTAAAAATGGTTCCTTTTCCCGGTGTGGAACTGACTCTGATATCTCCTTTTAGTTTTTGAATTTCATCCGTGACGACATCAAGACCCACACCCCGGCCCGAAACACTGGAAGCTGAACGTTTAGTTGTAAAGCCGGGATGAAATATATAATCGAGAATTTCATCTTCACTCAGCTTTTCAACTTCTGCTTTTGTTGCCAGTTTCTTTCGTACAATAGCGCGCCTGATATCGTCAATATTGATACCTTTACCATCGTCTTGCACTTCAATAATCACCTGATTTTTGTCACGTCGCGCCTTTAGAAGTACAATACCATCCTCATTTTTACCATTTTCTTTGCGATCTTTTGGCAGTTCTATCCCATGATCGATTGCATTCCTGACCAGATGCATTACAGGATCAGTCAGAGATTCGATCATGGCACGATCCATTTCGGTATCTTCACCTTCAACCAGCAGATTTATTTTTTTCTTCTGTTTTTTTGCCATATCGCGTACGGCACGTGGAAAACGGTCAAAAAGTACCTCTGTGGGTACCATGCGCACCTGCATGATGTTGTCGTGCAATGATTTTGAAAGATGTGAAATTTGATTGATATTCTGATCAAATTTCTGTGTAATAATAGACACGCGATGTGATAGATCATCCAGATTCGCCAGAATTTCTTCAAAGTTTTGTATCACATTTTCCTGTGATCCACCTTCTGATCTCGCCGGTTGTTTACTTAAAACCGATTCAATTTCATTACTCGTTTTTTTAATTTTTTCGCGGTCTTCTTCAATTTTCTCTCTGAGCTCTTTCAGTTTCTCCAGTTGATCTGCCAGCTGGGTTTTATTAATAACCAACTCTGCAGCCATATTTACAAATGTATCCAGTCGCTCAGTGGAGATCTTAATCGTTTTTTCAATATCTTTTGGTATTTCCGGCGCCTTATCGATTTCAACCGGCCGGATGACGGGAACTTCGCTTTTCTGAAGAGCATCCACTTCATTATTCAACGCGAGTATTAGTTCCTGGTATATATTTCCTGTATCCGCTTTACCTGTTTTCAAATTCCCGGTTAGTGTCTGAATTCCGTCAATCGACCGGAACACCAGATCAGAAGTTCGTTCAGGAATTTGTTTCTCATTATCCTTCAGATAGGAGAAAATATCTTCGATCGCATGTGCCAGGCCTCCAATCTTTTCCTGACCTACGATCTGAGCACCTCCCTTTAATGTATGCAAATACCTGCTGATACTATCCAGTAAACCCTTGTCGTCAGGATTCTTTTCCAAAGCCAGCAGATCATGATTAATTTTGTCTAAAAGGTCTTCTGCTTCACTCAGAAAGACGTTGATATTTTCCTGATTGACATCTGTATCTACGATATCATCGTCTTTTAAAAGACTAATCTTACTAATATCCATACTTGAAAATATTTCGGTCATCATTGCCGGGTCAGGTTTTTTACCCCCGGATAATTCACCAATACAACCAATACTTTCGGCCACTTTTTTTACCATTGCTCTGTTAAGATTTAGCTCTCCTTTTTTTGCAGCTTCCGCGACATTTTCTATGACATCACCCAACTGGCCGATTTCACTGAATCCCAGCATTTTAGCCGGACTTTTCAGAGAATGACTGGCATATTCCAGTTTCTTAATTGCCTCCTGGTCTGCCGGATTCTTCTCCAAATCACTGCTTGCTTCCTTTAGCAATTTTATAAATTCTGCCGATTCCTCTTTAAAAATCTGCAACAGGTCATCATCTTCTTCGGAATCGCTGCTGAATAATGGCTTTTCAGCATCCATTCCTTTCTTTCCGGTTCCTGCCTGCAGATTTTCGTCCTCCTTTAATTCCGGAAATTCAATATCATTTAATTTTTTTATCAGGTCCAAACTGTCAACCGCATCTCCATTGATAATACTTTTTAAAGCCGTTGCTGTCTCTCTGATCAATTCGCGATGATCATCACCGGGCTGATACAATCCGGAAGCGAGCTTTTCACACAATTCCTCCAATGGTGCAGCCAGGTCGGCAACCTCATTATTGCCCATGAGTCGTGCCGATGATTTAAGTGAATGAATATTGCGTTCAATAGTTTGGTAGGCTTTCCGATTTTGAACTTCTTTATCCAGATTTTGCAGTGCAGCAGTAATCTGCTCTATAGCGGATTTCGCTTCCTGCTTAAAAATCTCTGCCAGATCTTCATCACCCTCATCATCAATTTTTTGAGTCTCTTCAGGAGCCATCTTTTTAGTTTTTTCGTCTTCTGCTTCTATGATTTCCGACTTTTGATCTGTAAACATCTCTTTAAGAATTGCCACCAGATCTTCTGCATTTACCGCCCCTTCTTTTGAACGTAAAGATTGAATGAAAATTTTATATGATTGCACGATTTCCTGACGCTGTTCTTCTGTCACTCCAGACGGGCTCTCCTGTTGAGAGAATAGATCGCAAAAATAATCAGCGAGAGCGGTTTTCTCATTCGCACCAATTAATATCAGGTTATTTTTAAGACGATTAAATATTTGTAGTTGCTTCTGGTATGCCGACTGATTATTTTGTTCAAACATATCATTCAATGCTTCGCTAAACGATGTCAGATTCAGATCTTCAATCTGGGCGATGACTTCAAGTAATTGACTTTTATTATCAGATGAGATTTCTTCATCCGCTACCTTTTCCGGTTGTAACCTGGATTTCCAATCTGCAGGTTTCATATCAACAGTTATTTTTTCTATAAATTCTGAAAAAATAGATTTGAGCTGGTCACTCACCAGACCGGTATCATCTTTCAAAGCGGTTAAAAATAATTCGATACTTTTCGATATATTTAC
>CAYULK010000005.1:0-30132 GCA_964445625.1 uncultured Calditrichota bacterium | reverse complement strand
ATCAAGCAATACATTCACGGTTGTTCCCCTAATTAATAATAATCCGGCTATGAAAACCGGTTTTGGGGTTATGCCAATGTATTTTTTCAAATTTGATAAAAAAGACACCCTGTCGCCGCCCTCAAATGTGAGCCTGATCGGCTTGTACACGACAAATAAAAGTTATTTTTTCGCAACTTTCGCGCGTTTATTTTGGGACGAAGATAATAATAGAGCCTCACAGGGAATGGGGACAATAAACATAAATAACGATTTTTTATATGATATTAGCGGGAATGCTGTACAGCTTGTTTATACTGAAAATCGCAAATTCCTGCTACTTGAATACAGCCGGAAAATAACAGGTGGTTTTTATCTGGGTCTCCTATATTTAGGTACTAAAACCACTTATAAATTTGACAACGGCACAGAAGTACAAAATGATTTTACCCGTAACTTTTTCAAATATAATGGAATTACTGATAATTTTGTATCCAGCATAGGCTTAAATATTTCTTTCGACAGTCGCGACTATATCTATAATCCCACTAAAGGACTAATGTTCAGTATCCGCCCCAAATTAAATGCCGGATGGTTAGGCAGCGATAATGACTATGTTGATACTGATTACAAATTCACTTATTTTTTACCTTTAACTGCAAATAAGGTTTTAGGTTTTGCTCTTGCCGGCGGTTTTGCCTGGGGCGACGTACCTTTCGACGGTTATCAGAATTATGGCCTCAGGAATAACCTGCGTGGATACCAAACCGGGAAATACCGGGGGAAAAATATGATCGCCACGCAAGCGGAATATCGTTGGCGCTTTTATAAGCGTTGGGGCGCTGTAGTATTCGCCGGTATCGGTTCGATTTGGGGCGGAGAGGATGGAAAAGAAGCTTTTGAGCGAAAAATGCTGCCTAGCGCCGGTTTCGGTTTGCGATACATGGTTTCCCGCGAAAAGAAAATTAATATACGCCTGGATTATGCATTGGGAGTGGATGGAAACCAGGGGGTTTATTTTGGTGTAATGGAAGCGTTTTAATAATTTTAACACAAAGGATAAAGCAATGAGAATTAAAAAAGAAGTTTTATATTTCAGTATTGTATTTGTTTTACTGACAGGGCTATTCATAAGCTGTTCACCTGAGAAACAAACCGGGCAGGCCCCTCAGCTACCCTCGTGGAATGATGGTACGGCAAAACAGAGAATTGTAGATTTTGTAAACGAAGTAACAGATAAAAACAATCCAAATTTTGTTCTGCCTGCAGAGCGCATTGCCACTTTTGATAATGACGGCACGCTCTGGTCGGAGCAGCCAGCCTATTTTCAGTTGTTTTTTGCCATTGACCGGGTGAAAGCCTTAGCGCCCGAACATCCGGAATGGAAAAAGAAGCAGCCCTTTAAAGCGGTACTTGAGAATGATATGAAAGCGCTGGCAGCATCCGGTGAGCATGGATTAATCGAACTGGTTATGGCCACTCATGCCGGGATGACCACTGAAGAGTTTGAACAAATTGTAAGAGCGTGGCTTGCAACCGCAAAACATCCGCGTTTTAACCGCCCTTTTACGGATCTGGTTTATCAGCCCATGTTAGAACTTTTAGATTACCTTAGGGCAAATGGCTTTAAAACTTTTATCGTATCCGGCGGCGGTATTGAGTTTATGCGTCCCTGGGTGGAAAAAGTATACGGCATTCCGCCAGAACAGGTTATTGGCAGCGTTATAAAAACAAAGTTTGAGCTGCAAGATGGCAAACCTGTGTTAATGCGCCTGCCTGAACTTGATTTCATTGATGATAAAGCCGGTAAACCGGTGGGAATCCATAAATTCATCGGCCGCAGACCCATTGCTGCATTTGGCAATTCCGACGGCGACCTGCAAATGCTGCAGTGGACTGCCGCCGGAGATAAAAAACGATTGCTGGTTTATATTCATCACACAGACGCTGAGCGCGAATGGGCTTATGATCGAGAATCACACATCGGTCGTTTGGATAAGGGGCTGAATGAAGCCGCAGAAAAAGGCTGGACTGTTGTGGATATGAAGAATGATTGGAAAGTAATTTATCCGTTTGAATTGAAACAATCGATAGAACGATAGATAGCGATAGAGTGATAGATACGATAGCCGATTTACGAATGTTTTTCTATCGTCATCTATCGTCAATCGAATGTTCGTAATTCGTTATATATCGTCATTAAAATAGGCTGATTATGGATAAGAAAAATTTGAGAGAAGATCTTGAGGAACGGCTCATCGACTTTACAATACTGATAATTGAAATCACAGAATCTTTACAAAAAACAAAGGCGGGCAACACACTTAGTGATCAAATGGTACGTTCCGGTATTTCTGTTGCACTTAATTATGGTGAGGTGCAAGATGCGGAATCGAGAAAAGATTTTATTCACAAAATTAAAATCATTTTGAAAGAGCTTCGTGAAACACTGATAGCCTTAAAGATCGTTTACAAAACAAATATGTATAAGTCTAAGGAAAAACTTGAATTCGCATTGAAAGAAAATAATGAACTAATTTCTATCTTTGTAAAAAGTGTAAGTACTGCGAGAAATAATGCAAATATTAATCGATAGAGTGAAAGATAACGATAGCCGATTTACGAATGTTTTTCTATCGTCATCTATCGTCAATCGAATGTTCTTAATTCTCAATCTACAGTAAATCAAAATATATCTGTTTAACAAATAATATTGGAATAAGAATATGACAGCACATCAGGCAATATTAAAACTAAAGAAAAAAATGTCGCAATCTGTCATCGGGCAGGAGCATATTGTGGAACGGCTGATAATAGGGCTGCTTGCCAACGGTAATCTTCTGGTTGAAGGCCTTCCCGGTTTGGCAAAAACCCGGGCCGTTAAAAGTCTTGCCCAAAATCTTCTGGCCGAATTTTCCCGCATTCAGTTCACTCCGGATTTGCTTCCTTCGGACATAACCGGTTCCGAAGTATACTACAGCAAGGACGGCAAGGGAGAATTTCGCTTCGAAGCCGGGCCTTTAATTGCTAACATTGTACTGGCAGATGAAATTAACCGTGCCCCGGCAAAAGTACAGGCGGCTTTATTAGAGGCAATGGAAGAACGCCAGATTACCGTAGCAAAGAAAACGCACAAATTACCCGAGCTGTTTATGGTTATGGCAACGCAGAACCCGATTGAGCAGGAAGGCACTTATCCATTACCTGAAGCCCAGATGGATCGATTTCTCATGCACGTTTTAATCGATTATCCGGATACCGGTTCGGAAAAAAAGATCATTAAACTGGTTAGAGGTGAAGAGTTAAATGGTGACAAAAAGAAAGGATCCAAAAAGGAAACCGAAGAAGAAAAAATTAAACAAGATCATATCTTTCAGGCCAGAAAAGAGATAAATGAAATTCACGTTTCTGAGAGTATCGAAAATTATATCGTACAGCTTGTTGATTGTACGCGATATCCAAAAAAATATAGCGAGCAGCTTGCTGCCTGGTTGGATTATGGCGCCAGCCCGCGCGGCTCCCTGGCATTAGATAAAGCTTCAAGGGTAAATGCCTGGCTCCGGGAAAGAGACTATGTTTCTCCCGATGATATACGTACCATTATTCATGATACATTGCGACACAGAATTATCTTAAGCTACGAAGCTACCGCACAAGGAACTATACCGGATGATGTTATTGATGAAGTCATAAAAAATGTTGCAGTTGCTTAAGAATAATCGATAAACGAAAGTTATCTTCAAGTTAAGAAAGATACGAACACTAAATTGAATATCGAATATCGATTAACGAATTACGATTTGCGAATTATTCTTATCGTCATTCGCATGCTCGTCAATCGTGATCTATCATAAAGTATTATGCCAATAGAAAAAATAAAACATTCAGTGCCACCTGTTGATTCCCAGGATGTTTATACGACACTTCAGGCCTTGATGCAATTACAGTTTGATATCGGCGGATTCAGTTTTCTGCCTAAACAGCCGGTACAAAGTTTATTAACCGGCCGACATCGCTCAAAGTTAAGGGGAAGAGGACTGGATTTTGAAGAAGTAAGAAATTATGTGCCCGGAGATGATGTGCGTATGATAGACTGGAAAGTAACGGCCCGGACACAAAAGCCCCATACAAGGGTTTACACCGAGGAACGGGAACGTCCGGTTTATATTATGGTTGATCAGTCATCTTCGATGTTCTTTGGAAGCCAACTGATGATGAAATCTGTTGCTGCTGCTCATTCCGCTGCATTGGCTATGTGGAAAGTGCTCGCAGTGGGTGACCGGGTCGGCGGCGTTGTTTTTAATGATACGAAAATTATAGAGTTCACACCCAAAAGAAACAGAAGAATTGTTGAAAAATTTCTAGGTGAAATTGTCAGCATGAACAATGAATTGAATGTCAACTTTCTTGCTGCACAAAACGGGGAAATGTTTAATGAAATATTAATAAAATCCTCTCGTAAAATTACCCATGATTACCTTGTTGTTATAATCAGTGATTTCCAACATGCAAATGAAGCAACCATAAAAGAACTGCGAAGGATATCCCGCCATAATAGTGTAATACTCGTTAAAATTTTTGATCCGATGGAAAGAGAATTACCTGAAAACGAATTGGTTTTTAGTGACGGTTCAAATCAATTAGTATTTGACGGCAGAACAGAAATGCTTAGAGAAAAACACAAAGCATCGTTTGAAAGTAAACTAAATGAATTAAAAGAAAATGTAGAGAATTATAATATTACAGTTTTACCGGTTAATACGGTTGAGCCGGTCGTAGATCAGGTGCGAAAATTGATTGGTTTACACAGATGATTATTTAAAAAATAAAATTTAATCTTTATGCATGACAGCTTATTTCAAAATAGCAATATTTCTAACTTGAATCCAATCTTCATGCCGGAGCCGGTGCCGTTCGAACCGGTAACTCTCGGTTGGTACATAATTGCGTCTGTTTTTTTTCTAATAGTTCTTTTGATAATTTATAGAATAATAAAAAAATGGAGGAAAAATTCTTACCGGCGATTGGCAATAAATGAACTAAATCAGATCACACCATCGCTTCACCAGGCTGATACACGCCGACAGGCATTGCAGCAAATTTCCATTCTGGTCAAGAGAGTTGCGATGAAAAGTTATTCCCGGTCATCAGTAGCATCCCTTTACGGGAACGATTGGATCAACTTTCTCTGTGAAAAAAATAAAAGAACAAAGATTCATTCAGCCACAATAAAAATAATAACCGAAGATATTTATCGTTCCCCCGATTCACTAAAAAATATCAGCCGGGAAGAATTGAATGTTTTTGCATCCGATGTTAAAATGTGGATAGGGGGGCACCGTGTTTGAATTTGGGTGGCCCTGGGCGTTTTGGTTCCTTCCTCTGCCATTAATAATAATCTTTTTTTTGCCTCCTATAAAGCAAAAGAGAAGTTCTCTTGCCGTTCCTTTCTTTAAAGAGGCTGTAAGCATTTCCGGGCAAAAACCGCAAAAAGGTGTTTTTGTCAACAAAAGAAGTGTTACTCAATATATAGTAATGTGGATTGTCTGGGTTTTATTGACCGGCGCTCTTGCATCACCGCAGCTCGTTGGTGAACCGGAGTTAAAAGTAAAAACAGCACGCAACCTGCTATTGCTCATTGATCTTTCAGCAAGCATGACCACAAGAGACTGGGTAATTGATGACAAAAGAACCACGCGGTGGGATGCTGTTAAACAGGTTATGCAGGAATTCATAAAAAAAAGAGCAGGTGACAGACTTGGTCTGGTTCTCTTCGCTACTCAGCCCTATTTACAGGTTCCATTTACAACTGATCTGCAGGTAGTCCAGAATTATTTACTGGAATCAGAAGTGGGAATGGCAGGCGAAAAGACAGCAATGGGTAATGCAATCGGTTTTGGCATACAACTATTTCAAGCGGATACCGTTGACAGCAAAGTGATGATTCTTATAACCGATGGTGTTGATAGCGGCAGCGAAATAAATCCCATCCAGGCAGCACGTACAGCTGCATTGGATAGTATTATCATCTACACAATCGGTATCGGTAATCCTGCCGGTAAAATTTTCGATCTCGATGAAAAAAGTTTGACTGCGATATCACAAGAAACAGGCGGTAGATATTACAGAGCGATTGATACCGAAGAACTGCAAAAGGTTTATGAATCGTTAGAAGCGCTTGAGCCCATTGAATATGAGGAAGAATCTTACACACCGGTGACATTGCTTTATTACTATCCTTTGTTGGTCGCTTTTGTGCTGGTCATTATTTATCACTTAATCAAAGGAATATTTACATTTATCAGAAATGGAAAAATAGTAAAGAAAACAACATAAATGGCTAAACTGGAAGAAATATTATATAGTTTTCATTTCCTGAGACCTGAATGGCTTTGGCTGCTCTTGCTGATCATTCCATTAGTTGTTTTACTTTTCTTTAAAACGAAAGAGAAAGAGGGCTGGCGGCAAAACATAGCGAAACATTTGCTCCCTTATTTAATTATTCCGGGTGATAAGATTTCAAAATGGCCAAAGATATTTTTACTGTTAGCATCAATAATAATGCTAATTGCTATCGCTGGTCCTTCGTGGGAGAAAATTGATAAACCCGGTATTCAAACCAAAGCCGCACTTGTTATTGCGCTCGATCTTTCCCGCTCAATGCTTGTTGAAGATATTCAACCGAACAGACTTGAAAGAGCAAAACAAAAAATAAGTGATCTGCTGAAAGAAAAACCCGGCACCAGAACTGCTTTACTTGGTTTTGCAGGAACTGCTCACGTAGTTCTTCACTTTACTACAGATTATAATGCAATCAATTATCAACTGGAATCTTTAAGCCCGAAAGTTATGCCTGTTCAAGGAACGGATTTAAAGGGTGCAATTATTTTGGCAGACAGTCTTCTTGTTCCGGTTGAAGCATTCAGCACCATTTTAGTGATCAGTGACGGGATGGAAATATCCGATATAGAATATTTAAAATCATCACAACCGGGCAGAAAAAACAAAATTGAATTTATGGCTCTTGGTACGCCATCCGGGGGATTGATTCCTTTAGGAAAAGGGAAATATCAGAAAGATAAAAGCGGTAGAAATGTTACTGCTGCCCTCGATGTTCAGGCGTTAAAGGAGCTAGTCTCTATTCCGAACATAAATGTGACAACAGTAACGCTTGATAATAGTGATGTGCGGATTATCGCTGACAATATCCGAAGGAGTTTGTTTTTTACCAAAGATCAGAAACTTGCGGAAGATGATTGGGCGGACGGAGGCAAATGGCTGCTATTTCCGCTTATACTGATTGCTTTGTTTTGGTTCAGGCGCGGCTGGATGGTTCAATGGTTATTCTCAATTTTGTTTTTGATTACAGGATGTACCGGTGAGAATAGTATGAAAGAAGAAACAATAAACTTACAGCCGGATAAAATTCAGTTTGCTGATCTCTGGTTTACCAAAGACCAGCAGGGACAGCGGCTTTTTGCTAAGGGTGATTTTCTTAAAGCAGCACAAAAGTATGAAGATTTAATGTGGCGCGGTGTTTCTTACTACCATGCCGCAGAGTTCGATAAAGCCAAATCTGTTTTTGCGTTGCTAAATTCACCCCAAGGATATTACAACCTTGGTATGGCTTATGCTGCGACCGGTAATCTGCTGGCGGCCAAAGAAGCATTTATACAGGCACTTGTGTTATATCCCGGATATGAAGAGGCAAGGCAAAACCTTGAAGAGATAGAAAATCTAATACCTAAGAAGAAAAAAATGGAACTTCAGGAAATTTATGATACTGACAGTAAACAGCAGAAACAGTCCCAGGAGCTTGATCAGAAAGAGGACAAAAAGGGTGAAGAAGAGCAGCAGGATGGAAAAGATGAGATAGCCCAGCCGGATGAATCGGGTTTGGCTCAGCAAAACGATAAAGAAGATATGATGTTCTTTGATAAAGACATTCCTCTGACAAAAGAAAAAGCACTGGATATTGTGCTGCGGCAAATGAGCAGCGATCCGGCAGTTTTTCTAAAGAGAAAATTTTTATATCAATATTATAAATTGGAGGATAAACCTAAACCCCCGGAAAAAACCTGGTAGCGCTTTTGAAAAAGATCACAGTAATAATATTTATAATAATAACTTTTAGTGCATTTACTGATGCCGGTGCTCAAAATAAGCGGCCCTCCGCGTTCGCTTCGGTAAAAGTTTATCCCACATCGGTAATTCTAAACCAGCCGTTTAAGTATACGGTTAGCGTTTTTACCGAAACCTGGTTTACAAAAGCGCCGGATGTTTTCGATCTGCAAATTCCTTATAGTTTTACGGTAAGCCTCGGCAGGCCCTCCAGCAGCTATGAAACCATTAAAGGGAAAAGGTATACAACACTCCATTACGAGTATTTGATCTTCCCGGCAAAAGTTGGAGAAATGGAAGTACCGGCGATACCGATTAGTTTTGAATCTCCACCCGAGGGGGATTACAAAGGTGTTCCCATTAATGTTAAGACTCAGGGGAGAACAGTAAAGGTTGCGGGTAAACCGGATAATTTTACAGGAGAAGATTGGTTTGTAGCAAATTCAATAAGTGTATCCCAATCCTGGAGCAGGCAGCTGAAAGATCTCAAAGTTGGAGATGTTGTTGAGCGAACGATCACGATCAGGTCCTCCGGAACCATTGCTGCTCTGATACCGGAAATAAAGATAGATGATTCTGATTGGGCGAGTATATATACAAAAACTCCAAATCTTTCGAACAGTATAAACGATAATGTTATCAGTTCAAGTAGAACTGAAAGAATAACTTACCTGCTTGAAAAAGACGGAGAATACACAATTCCGGAAATTGTCATTAACTACTATAATCCTCAGCAGAAAAGATCATATCAGAAATTTTTAAAATCCGTTCAACTAATAATTGGAGAGAATCCCGATATTGCGATGCTCAGCTCTCTTCAGGATTCCCTGAATGCATTAAAGGAACAAGCGGCTGAAACCGAAAGTAAAGAATTCAAAATATTCGGTTTAAAAATTTGGCAGCTGCTTATATGTGCTGTTACAATTTTGACAATTATTTTTCTGCTGATAAGAACAGCTCATAAGATTAATCAGCGATTGAAGAAGAGAAAAGAAGCATACCTGAAATCCGAGCTATATCAGTTCAAAAATTTTCAGAGAGAATGCCGTACAAATAATTATCAAAATATTTATTCATCTCTTGTTAAATGGATGGATTTGGTCTCACCGCCTAAAACCACTAAGGGGTTGATAAATTTTACCGGATATTTTGAAAAAGAAAAAGGCGAATTAATACAACTTGATAAACAACTTTATGGCAATCCGAAAATTAAACCGGATTTGAAGGATTGGTCAGGTAGAAAATTCTTTGAATACTTCTCTAAAATCAGGCAGAGATTGCCTGCTTCATCAGGAAAACTAGCTGTTAACAACAATAATTTACCGGATTTGAATCCATGAGCACTTATGATGAAGTAAATCGCCATCTTTTCAATACCTTCATGATCAGCCAAACTGAATAGAATATTGCCAATGCAGAATGGGATAATTGCTTTAAAAGAAATTATATCTATATTGCATGAATCATCACCATTAATTAATTTGAATATTGAAGGTCACTGTGGATGATTTAAGGTTAATCTGTTCAGTATCTTAAGAGCCTTAGCAAGTAAACGATGAAGCTACACCCCGCAAACAAGAAATATCATTGCCAGTATCAGCTATAATTAAAAAAATGGAGATGTTGTGTTAGAGGTTAAAACAGGGATAATAGCAATAGACTTAAAGGATAAAATTGATAGATTCTGGAAATTGTCCGGAGATAAAATTTTATTGATTAATGATCTCTATGATATGAGTAAAGGATCACCGGTTTTTACTGTGAATGGAGAATATACAACCAGAGGCTGGACTGAATGGACACAGGGATTCCGGTATGGATCCGAGATCCTGCAATTTGAGGGCAGCGGAGAAGAGAAATTCCTTGAAATGGGACGGAAGAATACGGTCAGGGAAATGGCTACACACGTTAGTCATACCGGTGTGCATGACCATGGTTTTAATAATGTCAGCACTTACGGTAATCTTCTGCGATTTATGAAAGAGGGTACAATACCGTTTGATGAATGGGAGAAAAATTTTTATGAACTGGCCCTTAAATTGTCAGGATCGGTTCAGGCTCACCGCTGGACGAAAACATTAACCGGCGGATTTATTTATTCCTTCAATGGTCCCCATTCACTATTTGTAGATACGATCCGATCTTGTCGCGTCCTGATGTTGAGTCATATGATGGGACACTATCTGTCTGCAGAGAATGATGTTAAGGTTTCATTGCTGCACAGGGCTGTTCAACATCTTATTTCAACTGCCCAAAATTCGATTTTCTACGGAGAGGGGAGAGATGGCTATGATGTCCGCGGAAGAACAGCCCATGAATGTATTTTTAATGTACATGATGGAAATTACCGCTGTCCAAATTCACAACAGGGGTTTACAGGGTTTTCTACCTGGACGAGGGGACTGGCCTGGGCTATGCTCGGTTTTACTGAAGAACTTGAGTTCATAAATATTCTGGATAAAGATGATTTAAGTGAGTACGGTGGTAAACAAGCGCTTGTTGACATGATGCTTAAGGCAGCAATTGCTACTTGCGATTTTTATATTGAGAACTCATGTGTAGATGGTGTTCCTTACTGGGATACGGGGGCACCGGGTCTCTATAAAATGGGTGACTACCTGGGAAGTAAGGCCGATCCTTTTAATAATTATGAACCGGTTGACAGTTCTGCTGCAGCTATCGGCGCACAGGGGTTGATAAGGTTGGGCCATTATCTTAAAGAAAATGGAAATGTTGCCGGGGGCGAAAAATATTTCCAGGCAGGTCTGTCTGTTTTGGATCGTCTTCTGGAAGAGCCTTATATCAGTACAGATCCCACTCATCAGGGTTTACTGTTACATTCCATCTATCATCGTCCCAATGCCTGGGATCATGTACCGGATGGCAGTAAAATTCCCAATGGTGAGTCATCTATGTGGGGTGATTATCATATGCGTGAGCTGGTACTATTTGTACAACGAATGATTAAAAATGAAAAATATTATACCTTTTTTAACTGTTTATCATGAGAGCCAGCAGATTGAACGATTTTTCCCGGCTTTGTATCCATACGATTACTACCCGACCCTGGTCAATTGAGGAGGCAATAGAAAAATATGCAGCGGCAGGTGTAACAGGAATTTCCGTCTGGCGTGATAGTCTGGTTGGCAGGGATATTGCAAATATAGGAAATAGAATTCGTAGTCTGAACCTGGAAATCGTATCTACCGTGCGGGGTGGTTTTTTCCCGAATATCGATGAAACTGCCCGAAAGGACGCCATTGCTGATAATATCCAATGTATAGAGGATTCATCAGTTCTTGGTAGTCCCCTAGTTGTTCTGGTTTGTGGCGCATCCGAAAAACAAGATTTATCCGAATCCCGTGATCAAATTAAGGCAGGGATTGATGCAGTTTTACCATATGCTCAGGAATCCGGTGTTAAACTGGCTATTGAACCACTGCAGCCCATGTATGCCGATACACGATCAGCCGTTAATACAATAAAACAAGCTAATGAAATTGCCGAATATTTCGATTCGCAATTTCTCGGCGTAGCCGTTGATGTATATCACGTATGGTGGGATCCTGATCTGGAATCTGAAATACAACGCTGTGGCAAACAGGGCAAATTGTTTGCTTTCCATATTTGTGACTGGCTGACACCAACGGTCGATATGCTTAATGACAGGGGGTTAATGGGGGACGGTTGTATCCCTCTATCAAGGATAAGGAGTTGGATGGAGTCTGCAGGTTTTTCAGGATATAACGAGGTGGAAATATTCTCAAATAAATACTGGGCCGGAGATCAGGACGAATTTTTAAATAAGATAAAAGAAGCATATATTAAACACTCATAAGAAGATTGTGCCGGTATATATATTGTCTTAACCTTGGAAATTGGATTTGAGTGTTGGATATTGAATGTTGAAAAGGCGGAGACGCCGGTTTGTCATAACCCCCTAATGAATATAAGGTCAAAGAATTGAAAGCTTGAAGTCTTTGGCAGAGCCTAATAAGAATAGAGGTTAATTTTATGAAAACGCATAAGATTGGTATCATCATGAATGGTGTAACCGGGAGAATGGGCACAAATCAACATTTAATGCGATCTATTGTTCCAATAATAAATCAGGGTGGGGTTAAATTAAGTGACGACGAGGTAATTATCCCTGATCCTGTTTTGGTCGGCAGAAATAAGACAAAATTAAAACAGTTACAAAATATTTCCGGGATAATGAAGATCTCCACCAATCTGGATGAGGTGTTGACTGACGGGAGTTATGCAATTTATTTTGATGCACAGACCACCGGTCGACGGGTTCATGATGTTAAAAAAGCAATCAAATATAAGAAGCATATTTATTGCGAGAAACCGATCGCTACTGATACAGAATCTGCTTTGGATCTTTTTGAGCGCTGTGAAAAGACCGGACTTAAAAACGGGGTTGTTCAGGATAAACTCTGGCTGCCTGGTATGCAAAAACTTAAAAGACTGATTGAAAATAATTTTTTTGGCCAAATACTTTCTGTTCGGGGTGAATTCGGATATTGGGTTTTTGAAGGTCATACCATTGTTGCTCAGCGACCTTCATGGAATTATAGAAAAGAGGATGACGGAGGAATTATTTTAGATATGCTCTGTCACTGGCGATATGTTTTAGATAATTTATTTGGAAGTGTCAGATCCGTCTCGTGCCTGGGTGCAACCCATATAAAAGAGAGAGTCGATGAATCGGGTAAACCGTATAAAACTACAGCTGAAGATGCGGCCTATGCCACATTTGCGTTGGAAGGGGGAATTGTCGCCCATTTCAACTCATCGTGGTGTGTCCGTGTACGCCGGGATGATTTACTTACCCTTCAGGTGGATGGGACCAGGGGATCAGCGGTAGCCGGATTACGGGATTGTTATACCCAGCATTATGCCAATACACCTAAACCGGTCTGGAATCCGGATGTTGCCCAGACAATCGGTTTCTATGAAGGCTGGAGCAGAGTTCCGGATCAGGAAAACTTTGACAATGCTTTTAAAGCGCAATGGGAGTTATTCCTGAAACACGTGATAGCAGATGAACCTTTTCCCTGGTCGTTGAAAGAAGGGGCCAAAGGTGTCCAGCTGGCGGAGAAAGGATTGGAAAGCTGGAAAAAAAGGGCCTGGATTGATATTCCGGCTTTATAGCTATTATCTGATAGCCGGGGTGTAAAATTGGGGATTGAGTTTAGGGAGGTCAATCGAATTGTCCCTATAGGCTATGTTTTGCGATGGCTTTAAGAATATAAAAACGGGATAAATTTATGAAGAAAACAGCACTTATCACAGGTGGCTCCCGGGGAATAGGGTTGGGTATAGCCAAACGGCTGGCATATGACGGGTATAATCTTGCCATCAATGGTATACGGGATGAAAGTCGGGTCGGTGAAATTTTAGATGAATTGAGAGAAACCGGGACAGAGGTAATCTATTGCCGCGGAGACATTGCATCTAAAAAAGCGAGAGTTGGAATTGTAGACAGAATTAGAGAACACTACAAGCGACTGGATGTACTGGTCAATAATGCCGGGGTTGCACCGCAAGAACGTAAGGACATTCTTGAAACCTCTGAAGAAAGTTTTGCATATGTCGTTAAAACGAACTTACAGGGACCGTATTTCCTCAGCCAGTCAGTGGCCAACTGGATGATCCTGCAAAAAAAGAAGCTTATAGATTTTAAGGGATGCATTATAAACATATCCTCAATATCTGCTAATATTGCTTCAGTAAACAGAGGCGAGTACTGCCTGGCCAAATCCGGACTGAGCATGATGACAAAACTTTTTGCGGTTCGTCTGGGTGAATATGATATTCCTGTATATGAGATTCAGCCCGGGATTATTGAAACCGATATGACTACCGGTGTTAAAGATAAATATAATCAACTTATTTCAGATGGGCTGACTCTTCAGAATCGCTGGGGAAATCCGGATGATGTCGGCAAAGCAGTTTCTGCATTAGTGAACGGTTCGTTTCCATACTCGACCGGACAAGTCATTATGATAGATGGTGGTTTGTCAATTCCCAGACTATAATAAATCGTTTGGAAAATAAGTTCTTCATGGTGTTTCTCCTTTTGGTTGGTTAATACTTGAATGATTTACATTGAGTATATCAACTAGCGTACCAAAAAGAATTAAAACAACTAACTATTTGTTATTATAGAAATTAACCGGATAGCTATCGGCTATAAAGTAACATGAGATTTGGAGAATTTTGTCCGATAGTTTTTAATGAAAATTAACTACTTATTCTCAATAAATTCAGATATGATCACCTGTTTATCTTTTTTCCTGATGCCGTAAATAATTCCTTGCTCAGATCGATCCCAGGCAATACCCTGACCGAAGATATTTATCGGAATGGTATCGACAAGTTCTAAAGAGGAACCTCTCTGTGGTATGCGAAATGCATATAACTCGGGCAGATCATGTCCGGTACAATACAATAACCCGTCGGGGCCCCATGAACCACCGGAATTACTCATCGGTCTGAATTTTTGAATAACTTCTTCGGGAAATACCCATGCTTCTAATTCTCGCCATTGATCATCAAGTTTGATTACTGTCGTCCATTCGGATCCTTTTCCCGTGACATGTTTCCATTTTTCATAATGGGCGAAGGCGGCCCACCAATAACCATCATGATAGTCAATCCACGTACAGGAACCCCATTGGATGCCAAAACTATGGGAACCGATGTGTTCCAACGTTTCGGCATCCCAGATTTCGATGGAACTGGTCATCGGCACGCCGGGATAATTCGAATGGGCACAATAAAGTTTACCGTCAATGATGACGCCGCTATCCAGATGAATGATCGGACCGTTTTCGGATTCTTCCCATTTTGCCACCGGTTTGCCCGTAGTCTTTTCATATTTTCCGATTTTTCTGCTGCCGATGACATAAATATAATCCTGATCAACAGCAACACCCTGACGGGCCTCGACCATATGAAACCTGGCAATCTCTTTGAATTGGTGGTCGGCCGCCCGGGATTCAGGTAAATTTATTATGATAACCATACAAATCATTATGCTGTTTTTTAAAAAATAGCTAATCATTTTTCTCTCCAAATATTGGTCTAACTGCTTTAATGTCAAGTTCATCTGCAATCTTCATCATGCTGCTGACGTCATCAACCAGCGGAAAGTCAATGCCGGCAGTAAACAGCTGTTTTAATTTTTCCGCAGAATTCGTACCAAAGTAATTAATACGCACCCCATTTTGTTTTAATTGTGGTATCAATGTTGACAAAAAAGGATCAGACCGTTCTTTAAGTTGAATAAATTCTGAATTGAATGCAAGCGTTTCATTGACATATCGAATAGAATTATCCCGGCGTTCCATGTTGCAGATTTTAATATGCTGATCAATTTTCTTTATTGCTGCCGCCGTCTCTGGTTTACAGGCGATAATGGCCTGATGTTTCCGATTCTTTGCAACGATTAACCGGGCGACCGCTATTCCAATTTTATCACTATCCTTAATGTGCACATTCAACCAGATATTCGTTGGCATCATCTCCAGGGTTTCCTGCAGGGTTGGTATTCTTTCATCTTTATAAATGTTGTTTTTCCACGATCCGGCGTCCAGATATTTTAGTTCGATCAGAGTTAATTCCGATGTTTCACCATGTCCGTTAGTTGTCCGATCGACAGTCTTATCATGCATAATAACCAAAACGCTATCTCTGGACATTTGTACGTCAAATTCAATCATGTGAGCGCCCAGCCTGACCGCTTCTCTGAATGCGGCAATGGTATTCTCGGGATGAGTATTATTTGCTCCACGGTGAGCGCAAATACCGCGTTGCGGTAGCTCCTGTGGGTGGAGGGTTCCTATCAGAAATATCAGGTAAAAAATTGTAATCATTAATTTCATATTTTTTCTCATTAATCGGTATTTCCTGAATATAGACTCAGACTGTCTATGAGGACACCGTCATGTGAATAGGTATCAAAATGTAGTTTGCTGCCGTTAATGTTAAATTTAACATAATGCAGACCGCTATATGCCTTTGCTGCAAACCAGTCTTCTGAGGCTCTGGAATTCTTGCCGCCTAAACCTGCCAGAACAAAGGACATTCTTCCTTCTCCCGGCTTGCTACCGTATTCTACTACTGCAGATGTGTCACTGACATTAAGATTTAGTGGTTTCGAGCGAATGTAGCTATGGGTATGGCCACTCATCACGATATCCACGCCGTAGTCGTCGAAGGCCTTCCACCAGGTTGCGCGCTGTTCATCCATCTCATCTTTATGACTGCCCCGGGTAAAAAACGGGCGATGAAAATAAACAATAATCCATTCTTTTTCCGTATTTCTCAACTGATCCCGAAGCCATTGATATTGGATATCGAGATCCTCTTCAGTTAACAGAGAAATGAAAAGGGCATTACCCTGTGAAAATGAATACCATTTTTCATTAGCCGGTAATGTTGTATTGTAAAGAGCAAGAGGACCATATTCATGATTTCCCCAGCCATAGAAGATAATCTTGTTCTCGAATAAATTCTGACCATTTTTATAATAGGACTTCCACAAATCCCAGTCATTATCATCATCGACAACATCACCGGTGAACAGATAAAAATCACAATCTTCTTTTAATACTAATTCAGACATCAAATTCCAGCGACTGTCACTGTCGTGATCATCATCTCCGCCATGGCAATCGCTACCGGCAATAAATGAGAAATTATCGGCTAAAGTATCGCCAGAAGTTGAGAAAATTCTATCGTTACTCCAATCTTTTCCGGATTTTATTGCATAATGAATTTGAGATAAAGGTTTTAACGGCGGTAATGTAAAATCATGTAAATATATTCCATACTCGTTCCTGGAGATTGTCAGATATTTTCCACTTTCGTAATCAGGTGAATACCCCCATTTGATACTATCCTCAGTTGCGCTGCTTTGCCAGGTGAGTGTTACGCCACGCAGGGTGTTATATTTTGTTCCCCAGTGCAGATACATCGGTCCTGAATTTATTTGCCCCGGCTCATTTGTTTTTTTACATCCATGATTGATAAGGATCAATGATATGATCGCAACTATTAATAAAATTTTCATAAGTAAATTATTCATGCGCTTTTACATTCCAGACCGTTGTCGCAAGAATTAATGATAAAACTGAAGCGCCAATCCAAAAATAGAAAGCGTTATCAAAATTATAGATTGTTTCTCCCTCGATGACGGTTTTACCGCTGCTGATCAGCAAGCCGCTGATCCAGTCCTGGGTGGCTGCGCCCATATAACTGAATAAACCAATAACTCCTTTGACCGCACCGGCAGCTCCGGTGGGCATAACATCGACAGCAATCAAACCGGCCAGAAAAACAATCAATCCTCCGATCGAGAATTCAAAACAACCCAAAGCAATCATATCCAACCAGTAATTTCCCGGCGGGATAAGATATAAAAAAATAAGTGAGCTCGTAAGCAAGAGACCATAAAGCAATGTGGGAACATTGCGTCTTGAATTAAAAAACCGATCAGACAAAAAACCGGAGAATATCGCACCGGCTAATCCCAGCATGGTGTTCGCACCGATAAGAAAACCGGCTTCAACAACGGAATAATTTTTTACTTCCTGAAGATACAGAGGTCCCCAACTATGCATCGCATAGCGGGTGACGTACATTAAAGCACTGCTGAGACCCAGAACCCATACGATAGGGCTTTTTAGCACGGTGAGTTGAAGTTTCCTAATCGAATCCGTCGAAGGTTTCCCGGCAGAATAGTCATTTTTATAATCGGCTACATTTGGTAATCCATAGGTTTGTGGTCGATCAGAAAGGGTATTATATAGTATTACTGCCATAATTATACAGGCGATTCCCGGTCCTATAAATCCCCAACTCCAGCCAAGAGCACCAACCAGAAAAGAGGTTCCGATAAAAGTGAGACCTTCACCGATATTATGGGCGCCTGCCCAAACGCCATAGCGGGTTCCTCTTTCATTATTACTATACCACTGACAGAGAGAGACAACACTGGGTGCCGAGCCAATGGATTGAAACCAGCCGTTTATACCCCATAAAACAACAAATAACATAAAATAGGTTGATAAACCAAATAACAGATTTATTATCGCAGAGAGCAACAGGGCAATCGACATAAATCTTCTGATATTTGCCCTGTCAGCTAAAAATCCATTAGTGAATTTACCTAACGCATAAACATATAACAGGACGGCACCAATTATCCCCAGCTCATTGACATCGACTATGCCGGAATCAATCATTTGTTTTTTAGCCACGGATAAACTAAGCCTGCAGGTATAAAAGAAGCCGTATCCGATGACCAGGGAACTAAATACGCTCCATCGTTTACGTTCATATATTTTTTTAATCATTCCCTGATCAGAAAGCAGAGGTTTGTCTGGTCCTGATTTGAAAAAATCTATCAGGTTTTTAAACATATTCTGTCCTTTGCCCAGAGATTTTTCTGAGAGTATAATTGTGCAAGATAATGTTAAAAGTCATACCTGAGTGGATTGTAAACGGATTGACATATTTTGTGAGTGTAGTTAAAAAATGATGGTTAAATGATAGTACCATATGGCCAAAGGATCTAAAAAATTTGACAGGATTAACAGGATAACAAAGAAATTCAAAATAAAATATAAAGTATTTAATGTTTAACTCTAACTTACTGATAATTAATATTTTATTGATAATAAAAATCCGGTAAATTCTGTTATCCTGTCTAAAAAAAAGAAACCCATGGTCATATGACCTAAATTTATGAAGGAAGGGATCAGGAGAAAAAATATAAATTCCCAATCCCTTCCTTCCATTTAATACCATCAATTAGAAAAAACTACCACAGTGTGTATTGCAGACCAAGGGTTCCGTAAACACCGTATTTTTCCCATTGTTGAGTACGGGAATAAGATTCGCCGGGGGCACCAAGAGTTTCGTGTTCGTCTGTTTTACCCATACCATTAAATTGAGCAATGAGCATTAGTCGTTTGGTAATCATCTGCGTAACAGCGAGATCGACAAAGAATTCACTGTCAAAATAGACATCGAGATATTTATTGTCGCCAACGCCGGTGAGAATAGCATCACGGTAATTTAAGGCTGCTACCACTGAGAGGCCAAAGTCCCTGTTCTCATAAATAATTGACCCATTCGCTATATGTTTTGGGCTGCGGGTCATAACAACTTCTCTACCGTCAAGTTCGCCTTTTGATTTGGTGTACGTATAATTGAGATTAATGGACCACCATTTCATTGCCGCGCTGATAAAAGTAAGTCGCTGCTGTACATTAATTTCAAAACCCAGATATGTGGCATAACCATCGCCCATAATTTTTTGACTGGCTTCATAGGTCTCATTGATGCCATCGGGAATTTCATCACCATCATCATTGACAAAATCATGCTCTTCAAAGAAGACCCGCTTTGTATGCCAGGCATTAAATTTCTTATAAAATATGCCGAAACTGATCAGACCGAGGTAAGGAGAAAAACGATCATACATAAAATCAAAATTATCAGCAGTTCTTGGTTTCAGACCGGGATTACCATAATTAATATAACCCAGCTCTGCATTACTGCCCGGAAGCTCATCAATCACCATTCTCGGGATGAGGTCTTCGTAACGGGGACGGGCAAGACCGGTAGAATAGGCCAACTTGATGTTATTGTTTTCATCAAAATTATATCTGAGATGCAAAGAGGGCAAAATATTGCCATATGATCCGCTACCCTGAAGCGGTTCGTCGCCGATAATATCTGCCTCGTCCGGATAGGGTTGGGTATAATCGGTTTTTGTGCTTTCATATCTGACGCCGGCAACGGCTGAAATTTTTGGTGTAAAGTTTAACAATGCCATACCATAAATACTATTAATGGTTTCAGATGCGTCATAGCTATCGGTAAAATTATTCTTTTCTTTCCAGGTTTGACCTTCCACATAAGGTTTGAGTTCATCATCACTATATCGGACATCTTCAAACCCGAATTCACCTTCAGCTATTGTAACGGGTTCATTATTAAATGATTTCATTTCAAAACGATTGCGGTTATATGAGACATCCTTATTTAAGAGTTTGGCTCCGAATTTAAAATTACTCTGTTTGCCACTCATAAAGTCAAAGGGCAAAGTGAAATTAATTTGCCCCGATAGATCTGCATCTTCTTTTAAGTTGTCATCATAGCGAATGCGATTCAATTCGTTTGGATCCAACCCTGTAAATTTTGTGGTTCCATCAAAATCTTTGATCTGATTATTGGTAAATCCGGTAAAAGGATTATCCCTCTTATAACGCAAATAAGTCCTGTCCGGCATCCTCTCGGCGGCTTTAATATAGGCTCCTTTATAGCTAATTTTAAGCCAACCCATATCGTGATCACCGCCAAGCATACCAAGAACTAAACTTTGATCCTCAACCCGGTTTCTTGTTTCTCTTGTTTCCTCTTCGTCTTCGATATTATAATCTACCTTTCGACGGATCTCATCATCTTTATAAATATTGTAGTTGAAAGTCATATAAACGCGATTTGCCGGATTGAATTCGTAATCACTGCTCAGGTTAAATCCGTATCTTTGGCGTTTGACATCATAATCATTTGTATGCTGCGCAAAAATTTCTTCGTTGTAAGGACCATCGCCGTCATTGGTATAATTTAGTTCCTTCAGTTTTGAATGGCGGTTTGTCAGGTAGTAGGCTCCGTCAACTAAAATTCCCAATTTGTCGTCTAAAAAGCGGTTGCCATAAAGGGCATAAAAATCGCCGATACTTCTTCCATAAGTTTCAAAATCGGATAACTGATTATTATAACCGGCCCCGGCACCTAATACAGCGGTCCCTCCGGCGGGGGCTCTTCTTAATCCGAAATTAATCGTACCACCGATGGCGTCACCATCCATATCGGGGGTAAGTGCTTTAATTACTTCAATTTCACCTAAAAGACGGTTGTTGATCAGGTCGAGACCAACACTACGCTGCCCATCACCCGGATCCGGTGCCGGGATGCGAATGCCATTAAGAGTCAGGGAATTAAATTCCTGATCCATCCCTCGAATCTGTACATGTTCTCCTTCTCCCTGGTCCCTGGTAACAGATACGGATGGTAAACGACGGACGGTTTCGGCAGCATTCCTGTCCGGAAATTTTGAGAAGAATTCTTCGGAAACTACCTGTACGATATTTTGTGCGGTTTTTTGTCTTTGCAGAGATTTAGCCTGACCCCGGGCTATGGAACCATAAACTGTAATCTCTTCACCGGAAAGGATATTTTCCTGAAGTTCAAAAGAAACCTTAGCCGTCTGGCCGGCAGTGACTTCAACATCCTTACTGATATCCTGGTACCCCAGAAAAGTAACACTGACTTTGTAAGAACCCGGTTCAAGTTCAAAAATGGTAAATAGCCCGTTTTGGCTGGTTGCGGCGCCCTTGTTTGTGCCTTCTAATGAAACATTCGCGCCGGGTAGCGGATTGCTGCTTGATGCTTCTAGTACAAGACCGGTAATCTTTCCTGTTGCCTGCGCGTAAACAGTGTTCGTACTGCTACTGATCATCAGGAATATAAAGATACCGATTCCCAAACAGTGAAGAATGTTGCTTTGTCTGAAATTTCTACTTCTCATTTTTTTCCTCCGAATTTTGGTTAAATGAAATGAATCAATTATTAATTGCCTGGAAAATCACCTCCATATTTTTTATCCTCGTTCCCAAATTGAACCTGGGAACGCACCTTTTATTTAAATATATGTTAATTATGTAATATACAACTAAGGAATACAAACGACTTACCCGGCCCCACTCAAGTAAAACCGTCTAAGTAAATATAGCTTAAAAGCGCAAAAATAATGCCAAAAATGGTATTAATACTCCAACTCCCTGTATATTTGACATTTAACTCCATTTATAATCCGGATGACCAGCTTGAATATATTCAAATTTCCCACATATTCGTGGGAAATCACCGTGGGTTTTATCCCATTCGAATATCACTAATATCGTGGTTATCTCTCCTTAAATATTAGCTTGTTTATGTTAAACCTTGGGATACAGATTACAGCGTTAATATTACAGAGGTTTTCTTAGAGAATTGTTAGGATGGAATTAATATTCGATAAAATGTATGTTAAAAGATTGTTAGGTTGGAAAAGACTTGATGTAAAACTTATATGATTATTTACAGGCTGAAGATTTGTTCGAATTGAAGTATTTCCGGCTAATGCTGAGCAGGTAATAACTAAGTTGAATTATTTTTAAATTGATCGATAGCCTTACGTAATATGACATGATACTCTGTCGGTAGATTTTTAAAAAGTGAATGTTCCTGAGAGGTCATTCCTTTTTCAGCAATATTTTTAATATATCCTTTCATGCGCAGTTGTATAATATCAAACATTTTGCTGTCAATATTTGCATCGGATATCATCCGCCCGGCCTCCTCAACATTCCAATCATAATGAAAAAGGGCCTTAAGACACATACCACGCAGATGATGGGATAAAGTACGTGAGCCGCGTTTATATTTTAGTTCTTCCTCACTTATTTCCATCTGAAAATGGTTTCGACGCAGGACAGCCAGTTTATTACTTTCCTTCTCATTAAAAGTATTTGAAGAAACAGCGGTTTCAATAATAATAGGTTTACTTTCATTAAAGTTAATATATTGAATGTGTTCCATAGTAATTATTTTTTCACCTTCGATGCGGACGTTTTCACAGGCAAGTTCGACCATCATTTTTAATTCACCAATATTACCCTCAGAATAATTGTGAAGACGGAGATAATTAAGGATATTGTTATCGAATAATAATTCAGTATTATGTTTTTTGTTATAATCAGAAATAAAGAAATTAATAAGTAATAAAATGTCCGATTTTCTGTCGCGAAGTGGAGGTATTTCAATTTTATTAATACTTCCCCCCATGCGCCGGAATAGGTCTTTACGGAACAGGCGTTCTCTTACTCTTTGTTCAAGATCAACATTGGAAGCGAAAATAAAACGGATGTTTGAATTAATATTTCTTGTTTTTCCGGCAGCAGGATGGAAGTGTAATCCATCGACTACTCTCAATAATTGAGCTTGTGTTTCTAATGGTAAAGCATCGACATCATCAATCAGCAGAGTTCCTCCGTCACATTCCTCGAGAATTCCTTTTTGCCCATTTTTGTGTATACCCCGCAAGCCATGGCCCGGGCCGTACCCAAATAATTTTCCCATGACAATTAACGGGTCAGCAGCTGAAAATTCAATGGCTTCAAATGCTTGAAATGGTTTATTGCTTCTGGGGCTTAAAGAATACATGACCCGGGCCAGTGCCGTTTTTCCCACACCGGATTCACCATATATCCATGCCGGGATCGTCATTTGACTGAGAGGGATTATCTGGCGCAGAACACGACGGAATTGGGGGCTGTCTCCGATACAATGAGTTTCGCGGATTTTTTTTAGTTTGGGATATTCGCGTTCATAGGATGCCAATTTCTCCCCTAGAACATTTGCAGATTCAATTTCATATTCATGTTTCCAATAGGAATCAATTTCCTTTTGGGCTTCGCCAAGTTTGACATTTGTGATTTCTAAATCTTTTATGTATTTTTTTATTTTTTTGTCTTTTTCTTTTAATTCTTCTGATAGCCTGTTCATTCCGGCCGAAACTTCAGTTATTTCTTTAATCGGACTTCTTGTCTCATGATCTATAAATTCTCCATCCCCGATTTTTATAAGAGCATTATTCCATCTTAGCATTGTCTCCGCAATAAATCTGGCCAATAGAAATGAAAAAGAGATAACCGCGATAGACAGAATAACAGCCAAAAAGATTAAATACTTTTTGGTCTCTTTACTAATATCGACGACCTGAGCTGTAATACTTTGAGTCCTGTTTAATAAATTTTCAGTTGATGTCCCGACGACTACACCGCCAAAAATATCAAACTTATTGAATGGCCCGCTATTATATTTAATCGGAGCACACGCTCTGGTGCGGATAATTCCTTCAGCCTCGCCATAAATTCCGGATGAGGGCATGGTATATATGGCAGTTTCCCCCCGTTGAACTCTTTTTACGATACTACTCATTGGTTCATCGGTATAAATATCGCGATGACGCCAATCCAGTTCGAAAAGATTTATTGGTATATACCCGGCTTCGATTTTCCATTTTGGGGTGTTTTCGGTCAGTGGCTCAATCAAATTTCCATTTCTGTCAAAACCTTTGATATCCCATAGTTTAGGATGCGCAATTATCCAGCCATCGTCATCGATGATATAATTATAATTTCCGGTTTTATAATTTGTTAACAGGGTACCTGAGTTGAGCGGATGTTGCCAAATAAAATCCATTAAGTGCTGATGATCGAGAGCAATCATATAGATCCCAGCGAAATTTCCATGAAGATCCATTTTTTTCTTACAAAAACGGAATACCCCGGAGTATGATTTTCCCTGCTCTAATTGTTCCATCCTGCTTATATACCAACCATATAGATGCGACACATAAATATTACCGGTATATATTTTAGTTTCCCGGAAGTAATTTTCAGACTTGTAGGTAGTATTTTCCGGTATACTTACATTTTTAAGCTGATCGTTTG
This sequence comes from uncultured Calditrichota bacterium, assembly GCA_964445625.1. Taxonomy (GTDB): domain Bacteria; phylum Calditrichota; class Calditrichia; order JAJRVZ01; family JAJRVZ01; genus CAVXXB01. Next base: position 5,449 of record CAYULK010000005.1, on the reverse strand, counting down.
GCAGGGCGCTATTATTTGATATTTTAACAATTTCATCACCATTTTTATTGATATAGGCAATTTCTTTATAGAGTGGTAAATAGGTATTTAGTGAATTTACCTTACGCTTGTGAAGTTTTGAAAATCGAAGATATGTACCGGTTTGATGGGGTAACTGTGAAAGAGACTCCAGATCTTTTTCACATGAGATCAGAAAATCCGATATTAATTTTGAAATATTTTCTGCATTTGATTGGCATAATTGCGCGGTTTGCTCTTTAACGATTGTCTCGGTAGTTTCGTTTGAAAGGTTCTTAATATTTTCCAGTTTTATGAGGGATTGACTAATCAAAATTATGATAGGAATAAGAAAGAAAATAATAAATGAGATCAATAACGCATGAAAAAACTTCAGCCGGATATTTAGTAATTTTTTAATTCCCATAAAATTTATAACAAACCGTTTTTATTAATAGAGCTGTTGGGTGAATAATCTCAAAAGATCCATCAGGTATTGAAACCGATATTAAACAAACTGATCTTTACAGGTTTGAGGAATATTTGAAAATAATTCAATATTATGCAACTAAAAAGTTAACAACCTGATCATTCGGTAGGAATCTTTGTACGTGCAGTCCTGAATGAGCGATTGGCGATAAGCGATAGGCAATCCCGATGCAGACGTTTTCATCCTGTCCGAAGGGCTCTTTTCGGAGAAAACGCCTCGGGATGAAATCATCCATGATTTCAAAGGCAAAAGGACCAAGGTACAAGGATCGCAAAGATTTTTCTCCTGCCCGCCGGTCGAAGATCCCGTATTCGGGGCAGGCGCGGCGCAGAGCCGCGGAGTATATTTAATTTAATTGAACACAGATCAAACGGATTTCCCTCCGTGAAACGGGCCCTGAGGCCTCGCTATACGAGGGCAAGACGGATTTTTATGATTATGTCTTTAACTCAGTTAAAATGTAAGATTGCTTCGCTAACGCTCGCAATGACAAGCCAAAAGTGTCATTGCGAGAAATGAAGAATGAACGACGAAGCAATCTACTTAAAGAATTTGATCGCAGCAGAATGCTGTGGTATGAATAGAGCAAGCTAAATAATATTTGCTGGTAAATTGGATTAAGGTTTATATTATATCAAATGATAAAATATATTTGTTTTATTCATCTGCTTTTTACCTCTTTCATCTTTTGTCAGGATATCCGGTTTAAACATATTACCATTGAAGACGGACTTTCGCAAAGTACGGTAAATTGTATATTTCAGGACAGTCAGGGTTTTATCTGGATTGGAACGGAGAATGGACTAAACAGGTATGATGGATATAATTTTACCGTATTCAAACATGAGCCCTCAGATTCAGGGTCATTGTCCCATAGCTGGATATGGGATGTTTTTGAAGATAAGCGGAATAATTTATGGATCGCTACCTGGCATGGTCTGAATAAATACAATGCGGATCAGAACTCCATCACACATTATTTACCAGATCCGAATGATCCATATTCAATCAGTGGTGCCCGGCCGACATCCATCTTTCAGGATAGGGAAGGTTACCTGTGGATTGCCACCTGGGGAGGGGGCATCAATATTTATGATCCGGAAAAAGGTCAATTTACACGATTGCAGCATAGTCCGGAAGACCGATCAAGTCTGGCCGGTGATCGTGTCCGAAACATATTTTATGCATCAAACGGCCAAATTCTGGCCGCTACATGGAATGGATTATCCATTATTGAGAAGAAGACAGATGGCGGGTACAATATTACAAATTACCGGCATGAGCCCGGGAATCCAACCAGTTTAAGTTCAAATGAAGTGTCATCAGTTGTTGAGGATCAATCCGGGCAGTTCTGGGTTGGCACTTTCCGGGGTGGATTGAATCGATTCATGAAAGAATCACACAGTTTTGTTCACTATCGGTATGCAAAAAATGATCCACTCAGTCTGAGCAGTGACGATGTCATTTCCTTATTCATCGATAGCCAGGATGTTTTGTGGATTGGTACGGTCAATGAAGGATTGAATAGACTTGATCGTAAAAACAACCATTTTAGCCGCTATAAACACGATCCTGATCAGAAAACCAGTCTGAACGGCAACAATGTATTCAGCATTTATCAGGATAATTCAGGCCTGCTTTGGGTGGGCACTAATGGTCTGAATATTTATGACAAAAAAATGCAAAGATTTCATCACTACTATGCCAATAATCAGATTAGTAATAGTCTCAATCATAACCGGATTACCAAGTTTTTTGAAGACCGGCAGGAAATTATCTGGATCGGCACGGAAGGGGGTGGACTAAATAGATTTGATCCGCAAACCGGACAATTTGTGCATTTTATACATGATCCACAGAATCCGTCAAGTCTGAGTAATAATAATATCAGCGCAGTTGCCGGTGATCAAAACGGGAATATTTGGATCGGAACAAGGGGCGGTGGTCTCAACCGGTTTGATCCAAAATCCGGACGTTTTTATCACTATAAGGAACAAGAAAGTATTCCTGAAACGGAGGGTATCTATTTTATAAATGATCTTTGCATAGATCAGGATAAGACGTTATGGCTAGCCACCTACGATAAGGGACTGATCCTGTATGATATTGCGAAAAATCAATATCAGCACCTCAGGGGTAATCCTGAAGATGAAGCGGCCTTATCCAGTGATTATCTTTTGACAGTATTTGTTGATAGTAATAATAATATCTGGATCGGTACCTGGGGCGGTGGGCTCAACTGTTACGACCGGATTGAGAAGCATTTTACAAGATATAATCATGATCCGGACAATCCGGGCACAATAAGCGGAAATATTATTAATGCTATTTATGAATCAAAAAGCGGTCTTGCAAGGATTTTATGGGTGGGGACAAATATGGGATTATCATATATGAATTTGGATGATCCGGGTCGGGATAAGTTTAAGCATATTCTGGAAAAAGACGGTCTGCCGAGTGGTGTGGTTTGCGGTATTCTCGGGGATGAATCCGGTAATCTTTGGATAAGTACCAATACAGGAATTTGCAAATTTAATACTGAAACAAGGACTTTTCAGAATTATGATAAAAATGATGGATTACAAAGTAATGAATTTATAGCCGGTTCTTTTTTAAAAAGAAAAAATGATCAATTTCTCTTTGGCGGAATTAACGGTTTTAATGCCTTTTTTGCGGATAGTATAGAACAAAGTGCTTTTGTACCGCCAATCGCTTTCACATCATTTAAAATATTTGATAAACCGGTTTCTTTTAGTCAATCATTGAATACCTTAGAAAGGATAGAATTAAAATACAACCAGAATTTTTTTTCATTTGAATTTGCGTCGCTGGATTATACCATGCCGGTAAAAAATCAGTATGCGTATATGTTAGAAGGATTCGATAAAGACTGGGTGTATTCAGGCTCCAGGCGATATGTGAGTTATACAAATTTAGATCCCGGAAATTATGTTTTAAAAATAAAAGGCACAAATAGCGACGGTATCTGGAGTCAGGAAGGTTCCGCGATAAAGATAAATATAATCCCTCCGTTATGGCAAACATGGTGGGCGTATGGTATCTATTCTATCTTAATCATCGGCAGCGTTCTGGGCATGATCCGGATGCGTTCCTGGAAACTGGAAAAAGAGAAACGGCAGTTGGAAAAAATCGTCAATGAACGCACTAATGAGATTCAGGTAAAAAATATTAAACTTGCTGAACAGACGGTAAAGCTTAAAGAAATGGATCAAATTAAATCACACTTTTTTGCTAATATATCCCATGAATTTCGCACACCGCTGACACTAATAAAAGGTCCGGCTGAAGAAATGCTCAGTAAAAGTTTCCATGGGAAACCGGAAAAAGCTTTCAATATGATCCTCCGTAATGCCAACAGGTTGCTGAGGCTTATTAATCAACTGTTCGATCTTTCCAAACTGGAGAGCGGCAGCATGGAATTAAAAACAGCCCTGCAGCCTGTTACTTCTTTTATCAGTGTTGTTATTAGTTCATTTTCATCTCTGGCAGAAAGCAGAAATATTCTTCTTCAATATATTAAACCGCAGGAAGAGATAGAAATCTATTTTGATCGCGACAAGTTGGAGAAAATACTCTATAACCTTTTATCGAATGCATTTAAATTTACTCCGGAAAATGGTTTTATTACCATAACGCTCAATTCTGTTTCACCAATTCCGGATTCGTATCCCCAGGGTGCGGTAGAAATCAGTGTAGACGATTCGGGTGTCGGGATACCAGATGATGAAATCAGCAATATTTATGAACGCTTTACCCAGGGACAGAATTCTAATATTCACCTTTTTGCAGGCAGCGGTATAGGACTGGCGCTGACCAGGGAACTGGTGGATCTGCACCACGGAGAGATAAATATAACCAGCACGCTAAACGAAGGAACGAAATTTGATGTAATCCTTCCGCTGGGAAAGGACCATCTGAAACCGGAAGAGATCGTCGCAAGAAACGGGGAAGAAGCAGTTGTTGGTACGGATATCGATATTCATATGGCCGGCATCAAATCTGAAATCGATCATCAACCCCTGCCGGAACAACTCAAAAGTACAAGCGAAAAACACCTTGTCCTGATTGTAGAAGATCATCCGGAAGTCCGTGATTATATCAGGGAACACCTGGAGGCCGATTATCAGGTTATTGAGGCTGAAAACGGAGTTATGGGCGTGAATATAGCAAAAGATCAACTTCCCGATCTGATTATATGCGATATAATGATGCCGGAAATGAATGGCTATGAATTGACCAATACATTAAAAAAGACTGCCCTGACCAGCCATATTCCCATCATCCTGCTTACAGCCAAAGCATCTTATGAAGCCAGAATCGAGGGGCTGGAAACGGGGGCGGATGCCTATATGGCTAAACCGTTCAATGCCAAAGAATTAGAAGTCCGCGTAAAAAAACTGATTGAGATCCGCACCAGGCTGCGAGAAAAATTCAGAAAAGATTTCCTGCTTGAGCCTGTTGAAATAACAGCTGTTTCTCTGAATGATGAATTCATAAGCCGGGTTCACGATACAATTGAAAAGAAAATGGCTGATCCGGAATTTAATGTTGAAGTATTGTTAAGGGAATTCGCTTTGGGACAAAGGCAATTTACGCGCAAGGTAATTGCCTTAACCGGACAAACACCGGTTCAGTTTATCCGTATTATGCGTCTGAAGCGGGCCAGGGAACTGATAGAGCAAGGGGCCGGTTCGGTTTCAGAAATTGCCTTTAATGTTGGATTTAATAATCTTTCCTATTTCTCGAAATGTTTTCGTCTGCAGTTTGGTAAACTGCCATCAGAACTAAATCAATGACCAACCGGTAAATCTCCTCTGCAGGTGGACAAATGACCCACCCCCTTAATCCCCCTCCCTAATTCTGACGAATCAGGGAGGGGGAAAGATCTACTTGCCAATAGTTCAATAATTCCCCAAAGGGGAAAGATAAACTAGCCCGGGG
>CAYULK010000004.1:0-30152 GCA_964445625.1 uncultured Calditrichota bacterium | reverse complement strand
TTTTTCTCTTTTTTAGTGAATTTAGTGTTTTTAGTGGGCTGAACTATTACAAATAAAGTTTGTCAAGAGTTTTTTCATTTTTCCCGACATAAGTCGGGATGGAGGATTTCATACCGATATTTATAAATGGCACGCTGATTTGACGGATTAACGCGGATAAAAAAAGAAGTCCACGGATTACACCCCCGTAATACGGGGTCTCACGACACGTCAAACGGGCCCTTCGGACTGATTCAGCACAAGCTTATTTCCCCCTTGTCGCAAAAGGACTCCTTCGGAGGAAAAGGGGGACTAAGGGGGATGTTTTCAGATATCGAACAGGGCGTTCCGTTGAAATAACAAAGTTTTTGCTATAATATCATATAGTGAGCAGGTCTGCGAACTTGTAGATTTTTGCATTTGGGACATCCTGACAATACAAATTGACACCTTTCTTCTCACAGGATTGCAGGTCAGCGACGTCCTGCTCACTCAAAAATACATAGGAAAGATACTTTTTGCGGTTTTCACCATAATGCCTGCCACCGATATTGACCTTTTCCGGGGAATATCCGTCATCGATCATATGAAGCAGAACAGCGGGTGATTTTACGAGGATGATGGTTTTATCCGGTTCGGGCAGTCCGTTATTAAGCAGGCGGATTGCATCCTTAATATTCATAATTTTAGCATCAATATCAGCCGGAACACAGGAAAGATATAGTTCACTTTCCCACTCGTTTTCAGCTACTTCATCGTCGCACACGACAACATGTTTGCTATATAAATATTTGGCCCAACCCAGAACCACCTGACCATGGATTAACCGGTCATCAATTCGAAATAACTGTACGTTCATAAGTCATAGTTTTGCGACTGGATGCCGCGACACCCGTCATGTACTGTTTTGTCGATAAGTTCCGGCAAATCCATGCTTGACCGGTTATTAAAATATGTAACAAGCATAGGTAAATTGATACCGGATAAAATAATCATTTTATCATTTCTTTTTTGTACCATTTTTGACAGTGTCCAGCAACTGCCACCTTTGAGATCACTAAAACAAATCACAAATTTATTTTTATTAGCATCTATCAGTGTCTGAATTTTATCAGACAAGACCGGCAGACTTTCAACCTTGTTTGAGAATGTATATAAATTGGCCTGTGGTCCTAGTATTTTTTGCACACCCTGAGCCATTGCATCCGCAATATCACCATGGGCCAGAATAAATGTCAATATATCTTTTTTCATTCAAAATCTTTTAACCAAATTTCTGCCCGGGAATCTGTTTTCCCTTTCTTTTTTGTCTTCATGTATTCTTTTAACCTGCGGTTAAATTCCTGGGCTGTATTATAACCATGTAATTTTAACAATTCATTCATAGCAATTGTTTCACAAATCACTGTCATATTTTTGCCGGGGTTTATCGGCAGAATAATTTTAGGAATAGTTACATTAAGCATAGTCACCGAACTTTTATCGAGACCGGTTCTATCATAATTTTTTTTCGCTTCCCAATCAACAAGATGTACTTCCACTTCAATCCGTTTGCGAATACGAACGCCGCGAATACCAAATATTTTACTTACATCAATCAGACCAACACCACGCAATTCAATATGATGCTGAGATATTTCAGTTCCTGCACCGATCAGTACATCGTCGGCCGTACGTGTGATAATCACCACATCATCGGCGACCAGGCGATGTCCACGTTCTATCAGATCCAGGGCCACTTCGCTTTTTCCTATACCGCTGCGTCCCGTAACCATAAGACCAATACCGTAAACATCCACCAAAGAACCGTGTACTGATATTTGAGGTGCAAATTTCTTATCGAGATAGTCGGCCATCAGGTGATTCAGATTTGTCGTATTCAACGATGTAAGAATAACAGATACAGAACGGCGGGTTGCAGCCTGAATCAGATAATCCGGGATTTCGTTACCCTCAGTAATTATGATACACGGGATTTCAAATTCTATGAAGCGATCGATGGATTCAATGAGTTTATCATCCGGAAGAGAACGCAAATAACGCATTTCCGTATTGCCTAATACCTGGATACGATCATAAGTAAACAGATCAACAAAACCTGATAATGCCAGCCCCGGCCGGTGAATATCAGGCTTGGTAATCTTGCGGCTGAATCCGTTATCTGAGGATATCAGCTTTATTTTTAAACAATCTTTATTCTCTGTAAAGAAAGTACGGACCGATATAAATTCATTTGGTGAAATCATTTGTATAATATATTAATTTACCGGCATAAAATCTAAAAAAAATATGTGTGTTCTCAGGTTATTTTAGGAATTAGGATAGTAAATGAAATGGGCATCCGGAGATGCCCATTAATTAAATCATATAATTATTCAATCAACAAGATTATCAACAATTTTATTACTTTTATGTTCTCTTCGTATCTCTTTGTATTTTTTTATTTGTCGGTCACAATTAGTTAATGCCTGGTCAATCGACTTGAATATATCATCTGACTTTTCTGTAATCAACAAAACCTTATTATTTAATTTTAATCTGAACTCAGCTACCTGAATCAGTTTTTCGTATGACAAAACTATATCTGCATCAATGACAACTTCGTACAATTTTTTCTTCCTGTCTAACTTTTCAATAAGATATTTTTTAAGTCTATCCGGAGCTTTGTAATTTCTCGCAGTGATGGACAGGTTCATTCATCCCTCCTTATTTTTTTGAGATTTATCTGATCCACTCGGATGTGCCCGGGTGTATATTTTCTTTAGATGATCGATAGATGTATGGGTATAAATCTGGGTAGTTGATAAATTTGCGTGGCCTAGCAGGTCCTTTACGGCTCTGATATCTGCTCCCTTGTTCATAAGATGTGTCGCAAATGTATGTCTTAAAACATGCGGGCTTTTCTTTTTAATATCGGGTATTTTTTGTAAATATTTATTTATAATTCGGTAAATCGCCATCGGGTAGACTGCTTTTCCTGATTTTAGAATAAACAAGTTCTCCACACCCTTATGTACATATTTCTGACGCTCGGTTAAGTATTTCTGCAAATGTACCAGCGCATACTTACCGACCGGCACAATCCGCTCTTTCTCACCTTTGCCGGTGACCCGGATCACACCCTCAGCGAATGAGATCTCTTTAATACATATATCGATTAATTCGGCCCTTCTTATTCCCGATGCATAAAATAATTCCAGGATCGCGCGGTCACGAATTCCGGTAAAGGTATTATCCGGTGGCAAATCGAGTAATTTTTCGATGTTTTCAATTGACAGAAAATCGGGCAGACGTTTTTCAAATTTTGGCGTTTTCAGACCGAGTGCCGGGTTTACTGATAAATATGCTTTTTTGGTCAAAAAAGAGAAGAAGGCTTTTACCACCGATAATTTTCGTGCAATACTGATCCGTTGCAAATCTTGTGCTGCCAGCCAACCAAGATAATCCCTTAAGGTTCGCCTTTGTACCAAGTTCCAACTAGCCTGATCAGATTTGAAATATTCTTTTAAAAATGACTCAAACTGGACAAGATCACTCTGATATGCATCAATCGTATGCGGTGAATATCTTCTTTCCAGTTTGATATATTTGATATACTCTCGAATATAACGATGCATTAACCTGATTCGTCCTGATACGTTATATTATTCTTACATTCAGGGCACTCCATAAAGTTCCCCTTTGCTTTGCTATATTTTTCAAGCAGATAATTATTACCACATGCCTCACATTTTTTATTTACCGGTTTATTCCAGCTGACAAAATCACACTTCGGATAATTTGAACAGCCATAGAAAATCTTTCCCCGCCGGCTGCGTCTTTCAAAAACATCCCCATTGCAACCAGGCTTCGGACACTTTATTCCCAATGATATCGGCTTGGTAGATTTACAGGTCGGGTAGTCCGAACAGGCAAGAAATTTCCCAAATCTTCCCACTTTAATAACCATCGGGCTACCGCATTTATCACATTTCTCATCACTTAGTTGCGGCTCGACCGGACCATCGATTGGTCTGGTATTTTTACAATCGGGATAGCCGCTGCAAGCCATAAACCGGCCATTCCGGCCCCAGCGTATGACCATTTCACGCCCGCAGACGTCACATTTTTCTCCGGTGGATTCCTGTAAATCAGCCTTTATCTTGTCTTTTTCCTTATTGGCATTTTCCATGGCTGCTGTGAACGGTGTATAGAAATCATTCATAACCTTTTCATATTTATAATCACCGGATGCGATCTTGTCAAGTTCATCTTCCATATTTGCAGTAAATTTTACATTAAATATATCAGGAAACTGTTTTACCAGGATGCCATTTACTGTTTCGCCCAGTTCAGTTGCATGCAGTTTGTTTTGCTTTTTCTCGACATATTTTCTTTTAATCACCGTAGTAATGATCTGTGCATAAGTGCTGGGCCGGCCAATACTCAGACGGTCCAGCTCCTTTACCAGGGTACTTTCAGTATACCGTGCCGCCGGTTTTGTAAAATTTTGCTTTGGATCAATTTTTAATAATTCCAGATTTTCACCTTGGGTAAGTCCGTCTGGTATCCGTATGTTATCCTGATCACCATTTTCCTCAAGATCCCGGCCATACGTCTTCAGATAACCCTCAAATTTCAGCACTTCACCCTCGGTCCGGAACAAATAATCACCGCCGCTGATTTCAACTACGGTTTTATCAAATACCGCGGGCATCATCTGGGATGCCAGAAATCGTTTCCAGATCAGATTATATAGTTTCCACTGATCGGCTGACATATAGTTTTTCAGTGCGTCTGGGTGGAATTCATCATCAATATATGTTGGGCGAATGGCTTCATGCGCATCCTGAGCTGATTTTTTGCCTTTGAAGAATCTTGGTTTTTCCGGCAGATAAGATTTACCATATTTATGAACAACCATTTCTCTCACAGAATCTAAAGATTCATTACTTACACGGGTTGAATCCGTTCGCATATAAGTGATCAGGCCGATACTGCCCTTTCCCGGAATTTTCACACCTTCATATAATTGCTGCGCCACACTCATTATTCGACTCGTAGAATAACCTAACAAACGTGCAGCAGCCTGTTGCATTGTACTGGTTATAAATGGTGGTGCCGGGTGTTTTTTTAATTCCTTGGTGGTAATATCACTGATTTTTAATTCCGAGCTTTTAATATTCTTAAGATGCTCTTCGACTTCGGTATCCGATGAGATTTTAATCTTCTTATATTTCTCACCCTCACGGATTTTCTCCAGGTTAGACCAGAAGGGTTCTTCAGGCTTGCCCTTTACATTTATCTTTACAGTCCAGAATTCTTCAGCAACAAATTTGCGGATTATTTCTTCGCGTTCACAGATCAGACGCAGAGCCACGGATTGCACACGCCCGGCACTTAAACCGCGATATATGGTTTTCCACAATATGGGACTTACCTCATAACCAACGATACGATCAAGAACCCTTCTCGCCTGTTGAGAATATACGCGCGCCATATCAATATCCCGCGGAGATTCAATTGCCCGCGATATAGCCGAACGGGTGATTTCATTAAATTCTATCCGCCTGATGTATTTACTATCCTTATCAAGTATCGAAGAAATATGCCAGGCAATAGCTTCCCCTTCCCGATCCGGGTCTGTTGCCAGATAAATCATATTGACATCAGCAGCTTCATTTTTTAGCTGCTTGATCACCTTTTCTTTACCCCGGATTTTTATATACTGGGGTTTAAAACCATCTTCAATGTTTACACCGAACCGGCTTTTGGGCAGGTCTATTATGTGTCCGACGGAAGCTGTCACCTTAAAATTTTTACCAAGATATTTATTTATGGTATTTGCTTTACTCGGGGATTCAACGATTACAAGTGATTTTCTAATAGCCATTTCAGATTTCAATCCGTTTCTTATTTTACCTGTTTAAATTCAATATATACGCAATTAATAGCAAGAATAATTCGTAAATTTTTTGTATTTACTTCTTTATTTGTGGATCCAATATTTTCAGAAGGCAATGTGAGCTTCAAAAATATATAATTAATTATTGAAGGGGAACGTCATTGTGGTATGCAGAATAGCCATTAAAAGATGTGTGGCTATCCACATCAAATATTATCGATGCAACTATCGACTTCAGATCTTCAACGGAGATATCATCCTTACCAAATGCCAGCGCACGGTCAACAAATTGATCCACCTCGTCGTCCTTGATAACTCCCAGTTGTATCAGGTAAACAAGATATCCATATGCGTCAGGAGATATTATCAATTGCTCAACATCAGGGTGACCTTTCAGGTCAGGATTAATCTTAGTCATCTCATGAAAACTACTGGCAACCGGCTGCTGCAGATGTTTGAATATCCATGAAAAAGCAAGATTTATTTCTATATCCGTATATCCTTTTAACTGCAATGCACTGGTCATATCAACACGTGCTTTCTGATTCCAATCCTGCTGCAATTCTGTTAAAAGATATACTATAATCTCGATAAGTCGTTCTTGCATCTGACCTCAAATATTTTTCGCCAAAGTAATCAAATGGCCGGTTAAAATCAAGTTCTTTAGACTTGCCGGACTCACATGCCAATATCCACAAATTATAATTTATAAAATGTGATGATTATCAAACAACTCCTTTCTTTTTTACTTTTCACAAAGCTCTCTTAAAAATTCATAGGTATAAATACCGGTATCATGACTGTCATTCCATTCCAAAGAAATCGCATAATTGCCAACCCATTTCCAACTTACTAATTCCAGGGTAGACAGATCCGATTTTAATACTTTTAACGGATTATCATCTTCGCGCTCTTCGCGGCATACGGCACACGGGCAATTATTGCGTAACATCTTTGTGTTATAAATACATTGCCGGCCGTCATTCCAGGAAATGATTACTGCATCCGCACTTATCTGCTCTATTTTATCAGGCTTGAGTTTTTTCTCCATATCTGACCTTTCCGCTTAACGCTGATCTGACTTTTCAGCCCAGAGCATGCATAAATTAACAATTGTTTCAACCGCTTTCTGCATATCCTGGACGGATATCCATTCTTTTTTACTATGAAAATTATGGCCGCCCGTAAAAATATTAGGTGTTGGTAAACCCATAAAAGACAGACGAGCGCCATCTGTGCCACCGCGAATCAGGTTCTTTTTAGGCTTTAGTCCGGTTCTTTTAATGGCTTCGATAGCAATATCCACGACTTCCGTGTGATTATCCAATATGAGTTTCATATTTCTGTACGATTCTTTAGTCTCAAGGTTGACGGAAGCTTTGGGATATTTTTTAGCCAGGGTATCACAATATTTTTTCAATAAATCTTCCTTCTCCTCAAGGCCGGTAACATCAAAATCACGTACCAGAAAAATCACCTCAGATTCCTCCACCGATCCTTTTATCGCGTGCGGATGCAGATATCCCTCACGCTTTTCAGTTGTTTCAGGCGACATTGTATCTACCGGAAGCATACCTACCAATTCACAGGCAATTTTGATGCCATTCACCATACGATTTTTGGCAAACCCGGGATGGACATTTACACCATTTATTGTGACCACTGCCGTATCAGCACAAAACGTTTCATCTTCAACTTCACCTGCGGTTTCTCCATCAATCGTGTAGGCATAATCTGCACCAAATTGCTTTACATTAAAATATTTTGTCCCGGTACCGACTTCTTCATCAACGGTAAACGAAATTCGTATTTTCCCATGTTCGAGATCCGGATTATTGATAAAATATTGCAGCGCACCCATAATTTCGGCAATACCGGCTTTATTATCGGCACCCAGCAATGTGGTACCATCAGTGGTAATAATATCATGACCAATACAATTACCCAGCTCCGGATTGGTTTCAGTATCGATTACCTGCGACTTATCACCGGGCAAAATAATATCCCCGCCCTGATAATTTTCATGAATGACGGGTTTGACGTTGGCCCCACTCACATCAGGAGAAGTATCCACATGCGCAATTAATCCAATCACCGGGATATTTTTATCTGTGTTCGCCGGCAGAGTTGCAAACACATACCCGTGTTCCGTCATTTCAACATCCTGCAAACCAATTTCGCTGAGTTCATCTCTCAGATACCGGCTTAAATCAAGTTGTTTGTCAGTACTGGGATAAGACTGGGATGTTTCACTGGATTGCGTATCAAATTTGACGTATTGTAAGAATCGGTCTAAAAAAAGGTTTTTATCGGCCGGTCTCATTAATAATCCTTATACTAAATTTTTAACTCTTTTCTGTTAATCCTGCAAATCATAATAGTAATTTTAATACAGAAATGCAAAAGCAAATTGTTACGATAGCTATGCCGAGGGATTCCGGCAATCCGGGAAAACGCAGAATGCGATAAAATATTATAATATTGCATATGAAAAACTAGACTCGGATACAACTATATCAGATAATTTTCGGGAAAGATTATGTCAGGGTATCGAAGATAATTTGAAAGAACTTGGTGCAGAGATTAGAATCTGATTTCATTTACCATTCACGTTCCCAAATTGTATTTGGAAACGCATATATTCTATTTAGTAACAAAATTCTCGGTAAATATTCCCAGTTTTTTTGAATTATGATCTCTGATATGGATTGAAATTTTGTAGTTTCCTGGTACCAGATTTATCTTAATTTCTTCGTGTACCACCATATTATCATCGGTAATACCGGATATACGTTTATCTGTTGCGCCGGAAGCTACTTCTCTCAGATCTTCATCAAGAATGGAATAGCGCTCGGTATATGTCAGCTCAAATATATCATCGGTTTCCACCAATTCCAGTTCATCCACCGGAAATTGATATTGAATTAACAACGTACTATCGCTGTTAAAAACTTCCATTTCAAATTCGGAAAGTGGATCAGCATCATAGTTGTGGAAATAACGCATCTCATTTTTATAAACAAAATTAGCGTCCAGATAGGTATTATATGTATTCCAATCAACATATTCCTGCTGAGCATTATTCAAGAACGGATATACATAATTATAGTTATAATCATAGGGAAAATTTTGATTACTGTGCATGCCGCGGGTTATACTGCCTGCATTTATCGCATTGCCATAGATGTTTGTCATAAATTGTTTAACAATAAAATCAACACCATAACTATAATATACCCACTCCTCAGTATGAAACGCATGGACGGAACGTACATCGGGTTCACCAAACTTGATATAAAGTTCACCCCGTGAATCCCATGGGGCGCGATACCAGCCGGCACGTAAATGTTCATCAGGTAAATATCTAAAATTTGTATAGTTCCAGGGTTCTGAAAAATTGGCACGCGCATATTCTACACGACTTTCAAATTCCGATTTTAACTCATTTTCATTTGTTGTCGGCGTAGGATCCTTTTCTTTCCAGTATTTTCGTATCCATTCATTATGATCATAATCATTATCCAATGCACGCAATTCATCAAACCTGTCTGCATCCAGAACATGCCAAAGAGCAAATTGTGTCAGTTCCTGTTTACTCCATTTATCATCTTTACGCAGCATGGATCGGTATTGTTCATAACGCTGAGTATTAAACCATAGAAACGAGTCTCTTGGTGGCGCTGTCTCAGGATCCGGATCCTCAGCAGGTCTGTCAATTCCTCTTTCATAAACCATGCGCAAATCCTGACGGCTGCTGTCTTGTGCAACTTCATGCGGTGTACTTTGAAGTATTGAAGATAAATTAGCCGCCAATGGTCCAAAATCTTCATGGCTTCTAAGTCCTTCCAGAACCGGTAGAGCCCTTTTATCTCCAAGCCGGCCCAGTGAAATAGCGCTACGGTATTTCACTTCATCAATATCAGACTCCAGCTTTTCGTATAAAAATTCACGGTACTGATCCATACCTTCGCGAATAAACGTCTCAGCCAGACTTATCTGGTGCATGATGGCATCATCAGTCCATGGGCTTTCAGGTTGATTGCTTGTGAGATTCGAATAAGCGATAAACGCTTCACTTTGCTTTCCGGGAATTTTTTCGAGACTATATGCAATCCAGAACCTGGCATCATCGTTGTTGCGACTTTCCGGAAAGTCTTCCAGAAATCTTTCAAATAACGTGATCGCTTCATACCATTCCTGACTGATGCATTTTTTCTTGGCTGCGATGAATTGTTCCTGTTCATCGCCTGCGATACCGGGAGACGCAATTAAAATAATATAAATAATTGCGCTAAATATCTGTAACATTTTTTTCATTTAAACTCTCCTATGTCTCTTTAACCCGGCAATGTCCTTGGAGATCCGGAATTTTTTAATCTTTTTTGTAATTCCTGGATTGTATCAAGTAATTTTTTTTCTTCTATTAAACTGCGTACCGATTGCATAGTTTCGTTTATTTCATTTGTTGAAATATTTGACATGTCGTACAAAATAATTTCCATAAGACTCAAAAATCTCAGAATATCCGGCTCTCTAACCTTAAGCGCAATTTCATGAATCAAAAAAGTTTTCATGAGGAGTTTTTGCGACACTTCCTTGGTCAAAAAGATTTCGCCTTGCTCCTTATCACTATTCATCAATTCGAGCAAAATCATTTCAGATGCTGAGAAATAGTATTTCATAAACTCGATATCGACCTTTGAAACCGGTTGTGCAAAAAGTTTTTGTTCCATTATCGGAAGGGATTCTGTTCGGTTATCTTCTGACAGAAAGACAGTTCCAATTATTATTCCGACAATCAGTATTACCATTACTTCTGCAAACCGTACCCATGGTGATTGAGTGTAAACCAGTTTTTCAATAATCGATGATATTTTCTGTACCGGGGCATTTATCAGGAGACTTGTTTTCAGCTTTTTATGATATGATTTTTTAAGTTCAGGTGCAGCTAACGGTCTTTTGCGTGAGATAAGAATATGATGAACATGATAAAATTCATCCAGTTTTGCCGGGCATGTTTGACAGGTTTGAATATGATTATGGAAACTAATATCCGTTTTCGCATCAAGTTCGCCACGAATATATTCATCAAAATATTTTTCAAATTCGCAATTACTCATTTATTTATTACCGCTTTTTCAACTTTTCAACAGCACGATAAATATGTGTCCGAACCGTATTATCCCCACATTCCATAATCTTAGATATTTCAGCGATCGTCATATCATTGTAATATCTTAGAATAATAGCCGTACGTTGTTGTTTTGATAGTTTATCCATTTTCAATTCAATATCTTGTTCTTCGCCATCAGCAGCAAGAGACTTATCTTCTATTTTCTCCACTTTATCAGAATCAGAAAAAAAAAGAAATGACTTTTTCTTTGTTTTTCTAAGTTCGTCAATACAGGTATTTATGGTTACGCGATACAACCATGTCGCGAAACTGGATTTTCCTTCAAACGATGATATCTTAACAAATACTTTTAAGAATACATCCTGGGCAATATCTTTTGCCGTATTATAATCACCGGTAAAATCATAAACCAGATCGAGGATTTGATCCTGGTATTTCTCAACCAGTTTGCCAAAAGCCATACTATGACCGGATCTGGCCTTTTGGATTAATCTAAAATCCGGATCGTTTTTAGAGATCATGTATTAACCGGTTCATTTAATTTGACGAATTTTATCTTTGATTTTATTACAAGGGTGTGAAAAAAACCCAAGATATATTTTGCCATTACTGCCAAAAACTTTGTTATTTCCAACGGATCGCCTGGGAGATTAACAAAATTTTTACTAACTGAGAATTTTTCTAGCTCGCGGAGCCGCAGAGATAAAAAAGAAGTAATTAGTAACTGGAAGATTGGAACTAAATCAACGGTAGGCGATAAGCCATAGATTTCTGCCGATCGTCTATTGCCTGCTTCTAATTCCTCCGAAGGAGTCCTTTGGACTAATTTCTCATTATAAACTCCGCGCCGCGCCTGCCCCGAAACACGGGATCTTCGACCGGCGGGCAGGTCCTTGCGTCTCTGCGAGAGATTTTTGTGAATATAGAAAACTGATTAATTTCATTGTTTGATGCTACGCTATGAACTAATCAGGCCTGGTGTTATTTAATAAATCGTATCGTAAAGGGATACCTGTATTTATTACCATCATTTGCGTTCAGGGCAGCTATCACCGTCATAATAAGTGAGAAAATACCAAGAATAATGAGCAGTGGTATACCAATAACAACAAAGACTAAAATCACTGATATAAGTATATACACTGTGATACTTAACTGAAAATTAATTGCTTCTTTTCCCTGGTCATTTACATGGGGATATTCATCCTTTTTGAGCGTCCATATTATTAATGGTGCGATTATATTGCCAAATGGAATTGCAAAACCAACCAGTGCACTGAGATGGCAGAACATGGCCCACATATTCTCATCTCTGTTTGCCGGCGCTTCCTTCTGAGCGGGTTTATTTTCAGTTGTCATCAATCTTTCCTCCTTTTATTTATCATCATATACACAATAAACTAATTAATATTCAAGATACTCTAATATTCAACCGACAGAAATTCTATAGTTGTGCATTAGAATTAATATACAAATTTCAAAATACAAATAATATTCAATTTTTAGTTACTAAAAACAATTTTATGGAAATCACGTATTAATTCGTAAATTTTGAAACAAAATCAGATGTTTTTTAGTTTTTTAACTAAAAGTCAATACAGAATATGTGCGCTCCCAGATACAACCTGGGAACGAGAATAGTAAATGTAACCGGAGAATGACCATATTATGAATAAACTGAAATATATAATTTTAACTTTTATTATTGCTTCACTGCTCCTTGCTGATGAAACCGTACAAAAATCTTTTTCCCGGTTAGAACCGGAACCCCAACATAAAAAAGTTACACAGTTACTGGCGCACATTCTTTCCAGGAATCATTATAAGAAAATGACGCTTAATGATTCACTATCTTCACAGATTTATGACCGGTATCTGGAAAAACTCGATTATAATCGGGTACATTTCCTGAAATCAGACATTGAATCATTTGAAAAATACCGTTATCAGTTTGATGATTTTTTACTTGCCGGTTACCTGAAACCGGCATATGAGATATTTAATATTTATCAGGAGCGTTTTGCCAGCCGCCTGGCCTTTGCTGATAGACGTATTGACCAACCTTTTGATTATACGCTTGATGAATATATGACTATAAAGAGAGATGATGAGCCCTGGTTAACAAGCGAAGAGGAATTACAGGATCTGTGGCGAAAAAGAATAAAATATGAATCATTGGATTTGATTCTGGCTGGAAAGGACAGTGCCGGGATCCTGGAGACATTACATAAGCGCAATGATAATTTGAAACGCCGTATAAACCAATATCAGAGCGAAGATGTGTATCAAATTATGATGAATTCTTTTGCAGAATCATATGATCCGCATACGACTTATTTTTCACCAAAGAGTTTTGATAATTTCAAGATTGCCATGAGCCAGTCATTTGAAGGCATAGGCGCCCGGCTAAGCACCAGAAATGAACATACAATGGTAGTGGAGATTATTCCCGGTGGTCCTGCTGATAAAAGCGAAGCGCTACATGCCAACGATAAAATAACCGCTGTCGGGCAAGGATATGATGAAGAGATGGTTGATGTCATCGGCTGGCGTATTGATGACGTCGTCCAGTTGATTCGTGGTAAAAAATCTACTGTTGTTCGGTTGCAGTTGATCCGCGCAAATACGGATGAAGGTGCCCTGCGGGATACAATCGCACTTGTCCGTGATAAAGTTAATTTAGAAGATCAAACCGCAAAAAGCAGCTTGATCAATATTGAGCATGAGGGCCGTCAATTCACTTTTGGTGTAATTGATATTCCCGTATTCTACTCTGATTTTGAGGGTAAACGCAAAGGGCTCAAGGATTATAACAGCACAACCCGGGATGTAAAAAAACTGATCCGGGAGATGGATCACACAAAAATAAGTGGAATAATTATTGATTTAAGAGGTAACGGTGGTGGATTTCTAAATGAGGCGGTTGAATTGACCGGCCTGTTTATAGATAAAGGACCTGTAGTACAGGTTAAAAATACAACCGGCCGGGTGGAAGTTGAATGGGACGATGTTTCCGGAGCAGTTTATAACGGACCGCTCGCCGTTCTCGTTAACCGGATCAGCGCATCGGCATCAGAAATTTTTGCGGCTGCTATTCAGGATTATAAGAGAGGATTTATTATAGGCACGCAGACATTTGGCAAAGGAACCGTTCAAAATGCAATTGATCTGAACCGCTTTCTGAATTCCTCAGTCAAACTGGGCCAGATTAAAATGACCATAGCTAAATTCTACCGTATTAATGGCGGAAGCACTCAACATGTCGGTGTTATTCCGGATATTTCATTTCCTTCCCGTTATACACATATGGAAATCGGGGAAAGTTCTCAGTCCAATGCTCTGCTTTGGGATCAGATAAGACCGGTCGAATATCATCCATATGGTAATATTGAATCATATTTCCCCCAACTTATCGCCCGTCATCAGTCACGAGGAAGCAATGATCCGGATTATCAGGAATTGCTGGAAAATATTGAAAAGATGCGTGAGAATCGCGCCCGTACACAAATTTCTCTGAATGAGGAAAAGAGACGGGAGGAAAGAGAGAAAAATAAAGCTAAAAAAAGTGAGGATGATTCAGAAACGGAAGAGAAAGAACAAGACAAAGACCTGATGTTAACTGAAAGCGGTCACATCCTTGGTGATTATATTATTATGTCAAAGGATCATTTAACCGGGAAAAAATAACAGATCACATATTCATCGTATTTACCAACCAAAGACTGAGTTCCGGTATGTACGTAATCAGGGCCAGGGCGATTAAAAGTATAATCAAAAATGGCCAGGTCGAAACATATAATTTTAAAATCGGTTTATCAAAGCGAAATGATGCAATGAACAGATTCATACCTACCGGAGGGGTGGAATAACCAATACCCAGATTTGCCAGGAAAATTACACCAAGATGTATCGGGTCTACCCCAAAATTTGCTGCAATCGGTACTATCAGTGGCACCACTACCAAAATGGCTGAGAAAATATCCATCATAGCCCCGACCACCAGCAGAAACAGATTTAAAACAAGCAAAAATGCAAGCTTGGAAGTAATAAAAGTTTTCATCCAGCCGAGGATCTGCATCGGGATTTCAGCGTCCACCATATAGTTCGCCAGGCCCATTGCGGACGCCAGGATAACCAAAATAGCACCAACAAGAATCATGCTGTCACACATCACTTTGGGTAAACCCTTTGTCAGGCTGACATCTTTATAAATGAATACCTCAACGATCAGAACATAAAATGCAGTAACCGCAGCAGCCTCCGTGGCAGTAAAAAACCCGCCATAGATACCCCCCAGTACGATAAACGGCAAGGGAATTTCCCATGCCGCATTTTTGAGCGCTTTTCCAGCCTGTTTCCATGAAAACGGCTCTACATTTGTATGGATTCTGCGCATACGGTTGACACTGTAAAATGAAAGCAGCAAAATCATCAACATTCCCGGGATAAGACCGGCAATAAACAATTTATCAATACTGGTTTGTGAGACGAGGCCATATAATATTATAGGCAGACTGGGCGGAAACAGCAATCCCAGATTTCCCGACACAGTCAGAATTCCCAGATTAAATTTTTCCGGATATTTTTCCTCTTGCAAAACCGGATACAATAATCCGCCCAATGCAATAATCGTAACACCGGATGCTCCGGTAAAAGCGGTAAATATAGCACAGGAAACCAGTATTACAATTCCCAGTCCGCCCGGAAACCAGCCAAAGAAAGCCCTGGACAATGCAACCAGACGTTTGGGCGTATTGCTTTCTGCCAGCAGGTAACCGGCAAAGGTGAAAAGCGGTATAGCAAGAATAACCGGTTGGCTTGCCAGCCGGTATAATTCAATTATAAATGCAGATGAATCAATATCAGCAAAATGAAAGGCCAGCAATGCGATAGCGGCAATTATTACAAAAAGGCCGGTACCAAACAGGGCCAGAAGTAACAAAATGATAACGAATATGAGCGTTTCCATCAGACATCACCTTTATGCGGCTTGAATAGTGACACAGTATTTTGCAAAGCCAGGATAAAGAATCGAATCATCATTATAAAAAATCCGATGGGAATGATTATCTGGAGATACCAGGCCGGAACATTTCCAAATGCTAAGGTTTCATATGTCATTTCATCCAGAACAAACTTGTAGGCCGCCCCGGCCAAATACCAACAGATGATAACCGAGAACAGTTGAATAATGATGCGCGGGATGACCTGCCATTTTTCCGGGATGAAGCGTGTAAAAAGGTCGATGTTGATATGTTTTTCCTCGCGGGTAGCCAGGGATGCGCCTAAGAATCCGACCCAGAGGACCAGATGTCGCAGGAAAATATCTCCCCAGAGTAAACCCTGGTCAAAAATATTACGCATCACAACCTGGGAAAAAGCGAGCAGTATCATTATTGCCAATACGATAACAATAAGAGTTGATTCAATTTTAGCAATCCAGGTATTTATGGCTGTGAGGATTTTCATGACGGCATGATGATACCAATTTTTGGACAAAAAGGCAACCAAGGTGGGAATTGGGATATGACTAATATTTTTAAGACTTAACCCGAGCTGATTTTGAAATTGTACAGGAGATTTCACAGATCTATTGGATTTGTACGGATAACTATAATCATTAATTTAAAATCAGCGATAATCCGCCCGATCAGTGTAATCCGCGGGCCATTTATTATTTTTATTTTCCTCTTTTATTACGAAACTCTTCTAATGAATTTTCGACCTGATCCAGGAGTTTTTGATCATATAGTTTATCGACCAGATTTTGACGTGCCTCTTTTCCTAACTCATAGAAAGCAGCAATTTTACTCTTATCACTCAAATCGGTAAACTGAATCCCGGTTTCTTTTATCAGATTCAGAGATTTGGTATTATCCTGACGACTCATATCAGTTAGTTTACCCAAATATTCACGTGATAAATCTTTAAGTATTTTTTGCTGTTCCTGAGTCAATTTATCAAATTGTTTTTTTGCGAGCAGAACCGCACCGGTTGAATTTGCCAGCGGTAGATTAAGCATGTATTTTACCTTGGTATGCCACTGCAGCGCGGTACATGCCAGAGGTGAAACATAGATGCCATCGATCAGATTTGTTTGTAACGAAGTCAATACATCAGATATGGACAGCGGAATAGGGCTGATACCAAATGAATTGAATGTGGCTTCCGCAATCGGATCTCCTTCCCACATCCACATTTTAACACCGGACATATCACTCAAAGCATAAATCGGTTTATCTGTGAAAACATAAACAAAACCAACTTCTGCCCATCCCAGCAGAATAAAACCTTTTTCTTCGAATTTATTTGCAAAATAGTCAAACAAATTTGATGAAATAAGGTCAATTTCCTCTGTTGAATGAAACAGGAACGGCGAATCCAGAATTCTAACTTCCGGTAACACTTCTCCTAATCCAATCCCGGTAAATCCGGCACTGTGCAGTTGACCTATACGGATTTTGCGTAGCACAATCTTCTCATCGCCGGCAACGCCACCGGCATATATTTTAAAACTTACCTCGCCATTTGTCGCGTCCTTCACCGCCGCAGCATAATCGGTCATTACGTTCATCCAGGTAGATCCTTCCGGAGCAACGGTGGCAAATTTAATTTTGGTTTTTCCCATAGCAAACGAGTGCATTAACAGTATTAGTAATAGAATTAATTTGAATTTCATCACAACCTCCATTAGCATAATCTTTATCGCTTTCCATCTGGTGTTTGTTAATTCCGGATTTTATCACTTATAAGCAAATATCGGCAAAAAGTTCAAATGTAAATCAGAACAGATCTTCCCGCATTTCTTTTAAGCGATTTGCTTTCCTTTTTGCAATTGCATTCAGTAACTGATACTCCGGTAAAATATTTACAGGTGTGTCCTCCACTATCCTGATACATTCATCAAAAAACTCTTCATTAAGAGTTTTTTCAGCATAATAGCGGGCGTAATAGATGTAGGTAAGCAGAAATTTTTTATTTGTAACCTCAAGATTCCGGTCAAAAAATTCTTTGGCCTTATCGGGATCACCTCCCAGCATACGAGGTTTCATACCCCACACACTGCCAAAGAATAATAGCGGTGCACCATTAAAGTAAGTCTCATCCATCTCCAGCACTTTTTGCATCATAACCTGAACTTTTGGCAGATCAATAAATGCCTGTGGGTCGTTCATGCTCAGATTAATCCACCCGGCCCAGGAAAATGCTGCCCAGAAAAGTGCACTGATATCTTCTTCTTCAAAGGTAGCGATCGCTTTTTCATATTCTTCTAAATTATGTTTTTCCCTGCCGGCAAATTCTCCATTCATGCGCAAGACAAACATCGCGTGATCCCTGGCTCTCAGATATATATTTTTTGCCCGGTCCGGCGCGGTATCTTCAACAAACCCGAGCGCATATCCTGAAAGTGCCTGGGCCGTCAATAAACGTATTTTTATATTTTCCGGATCACCTTTCAGCATTCCTTCCAGCAGATTAATGTTAGAAGCAAGTGCTGTCTCAGCCAGGACCAGATCACTTTCCTCATATAATGCAATCACACCATAATCAAGTAATACGCCGGTTTGCCGGATTATAAAACGATCCATACTGCAGGATGTAAATACCAGACTTGATATCAGAAACAAAATTGTTTTCATTTTCATCATATATTTACTATCCTCGTCCCCAAGTTGTACTTGGGAACGTACCTTTATCTAATTTGATTCATTCATCGGGGTATTATTATCCTTGATGACGGTTATTGAACCCAGGATAATACTAATTTTACCCTGTAATGGTACAAATTCCGGTCCCTCCGAGAACCAGCCCCAGGCATCGCCATTCATTCCGGCAACGCCTTTGAAATCGGACCGGGCAAATATTTTCACTGCATTGACATCTTCATCCTCGATCTCAACTTCCTCTTTTTCATTAAGATAAGTGATATGACCATATTTATATTCTTCGTCGATTACCACTGTGGTCCTTCCACTGGTCTTACCGGATACAACACCACGGGCATAATACAGCATAGAGACACCATCCTGGGCTCTGGACGGCAGCAGTTTTTTTACATATTCAAATCTACCGTCTGCTCTGATAATCTGTGCCTCAAGTAAACTTTTGTCATAATGAAAATAATAAGTTTTAGCTAAATATTTTTCATCACCCGGAGTATATATACGTGTACGGATGGCATTGAACGTTTCCGCATCAATATATGATTCATATATTTGATGTAATGAAAGCATCATGCTGAAATCCGGATTGGAATTGAGATAAAAACGCACCGGATATGCCATTATACTATCCATAGAAACCGGTTTTCCGACCCTGACAGTGATCCAGCCCAGGGTAATAAACCCATATTTTACTTTATAGTTAATTTCTTCATCTTCTAAAAATTTGAACTTAAAATTATTACCCGGATCAACTATGTCTGGATTATTGATATCATATTTTATTTTTAATGTATCAATATATGATTGAATTTCCGGTGCATTTGGATAAGCACGACACATCTCTTGTAAAAGATTCGCAGCTTCCTGATCTTTCCCCATATTATGATACAGATCAGCCCGGGCGATTAAGACACAACTTTCAGGATAAATAGTTTCCTCGGGTTCAAGTACAATCTTAGCCTGATCATAATTTTTGCGTTTGATATATAAATTTCCAAGAGCTATGCGCGGGGGGATCCTGTCATCATAATTCTCGATAATATTCCGGTAAATTATTTCTGCATCAGACAGACGGTCGGTTAACTCACTCAATCTGGCCCGTTCCATCAGAAAATCATAATTATCTTCTTCCAGGTCCAGGGCATTCCGGATTTGCTGATAGGCTGCCGATAGGAATCCGCTTTTCTCATAAATCCTGGCCATATACATATATGCATAAGGTGAAGGATCAGGTAAAGTGAGGGATTTCTGAAAATGCGAAAGAGAGGTGGTATAATCCTCTTTCAGAAAATATAAATACCCTAAATTATAGTATTTGACGGCGGCAATTTCTTCTGCATCATCAATCTTTAGCACTGATTCCAGTGTTCGGTCAATATCTCCGGCCAGCCAGGCTTCTTTATCGGGGCTTAATGTCACCGGCTCAAGTAAAAATTGTGCATAACCGGTAACAACAGCAACCAGCACGAATATTAAAATTCGTATCACGCGTGTTCTGTTTCCTTATTTTTCGTCCTTCTTGACAAAATTATCAACAAATGGTTTAAACAGATCTATGGGAACAGGAAAGATAGTTGTTGAATTATTCTCTGTAGCCACTTCACTCAATGTTTGCAGATATCTTAATTGGATCGCAACCGGATGTTTTTCTATCACAGCAGCTGCTTCGGCCAGACGCGCCGATGCCTGGAACTCACCTTCGGCATTTATCACTTTTGCTCTTCTTTCCCGCTCTGCTTCCGCCTGTTTTGCCATAGCCCGCTTCATTTCCGTAGGCAAATCAATATGCTTGACTTCAACCATGGATACTTTTATTCCCCATGGATCAGACTGTTTATCTATGATTTTTTGCAGTTCATGATTAATCTTTTCACGTTCACCGAGCAGCTCATCCAGTTCAACTTGTCCGACAATACTGCGCAGGGTAGTTTGTGCCAGTTGTGATGTTGCAAATGTGTAATTTTCTACTTCTACAATAACATTTTCGGGATTAATAACACGAAAATAAATCACGGCATTGACCTGGACCGATACGTTATCCTTGGTAATCACATCCTGAGGCGGCACATCCATCACCACCGTACGTAAACTGGTTTTTACCATCTTATCAATAAACGGAATGAGTAAAATCAGACCCGGTCCTTTAGCGCCAACCAGGCGACCCAGACGAAATATGACACCCCGCTCATACTCTTTTAAAACACGAATAGCTGATGCCAGGATAATAATTATGACAATAGCA
The DNA here is from genome assembly GCA_964445625.1 of uncultured Calditrichota bacterium. GTDB lineage: Bacteria > Calditrichota > Calditrichia > JAJRVZ01 > JAJRVZ01 > CAVXXB01. The sequence goes on along the minus strand of CAYULK010000004.1, from coordinate 9,249 downwards.
ATGCTTGCAAATAAAGGCATGGTTTCCTCCCAATTCTATTTAACCGGCTTTACCCGTATAGTTAAGTGTTTATCATCTACAGACTCTATAATTATTTTTTGACCTTTTTTTATCCGGGTATCCGTAATCGCCCGCCAGATTTCACCATGTACCTCAACAGATCCTGCCTGTTTAAAATCTTCAAGAGAAGCACCTTCTTCACCAATAAGTCCTTCCCGGCCGGTGGTCGGTTTTTTCCTGAACGTACGAACCGCAAACCCAACGGCGAGAATGAAAAACAGGGAAAATGTAATAACTGCGCCAAGTATTACCTGCCAGCTGATTTGCATAAAGGGCAGCGGGCTGTCGACCAGCATGATCGAACCAAGTACGAACGCTACAATACCACCAATACTTAATAATCCATAACTTGGAATTTTTATTTCCAGGAGAAATAAAACAGCTGAAAATATGATGAGCAATGCCCCGGCATAGTTAATTGGTATGGTTTGCACGGAATACAAAAACAAGATAATACAAATACCACCAACCACTCCCGGCAGGATTGCACCCGGATTATATAATTCAAGACCCAGCCCTGAGATACCTAAAAGAAACAAAATGTAAAGAATATTTGGGTCACTTAAAATATCAAGTGCCTTCTGACGCCAGTTCATTGAAAAAGATATAACCCGGGCATTCTGAGTTGCTAGTACTTTTTTTCCATCAAGCACCTCAACTTCGAGTCCGTCAATTAATACCAGCAGACTATCAACGGTTGGCGCCACAAAATCGATGACATTATTATCAAGCGCCTCTGATTCTGTAATATTGGCACTTTCTCTGATAGCCTTCTCGGCCCATTCTGCATTTCGTCCTCTTTTTTCGGCTACCGACCTAATACCGGCAACAGCATCATTTACTATCTTTTCCATCATCACTTCTGATGTGTCCTGGCTGCCTGTTATGGTAACCGGATGGGCAGAACCGATATTGGTGCCCGGTGCCATTGCAGCGATATGTGCCGCCATAGTAATAAACACGCCGGCAGACCCGGCACGTGATCCCGACGGTGATACATATACTGCCACCGGTACTTCAGATGACAGAATTGACTTAACAATATCATGCATTGAAGTCATCAGGCCACCGGGCGTGTCCAATTCAATTATCAGCAACTCAACATCAGCTTCCCCGGCAGTCGCAATTGACTCGACTATAAACTCCATCGATACCGGATTGATTACGCCATCAATCGTGATCAGATGAACCTCGTTAGCTTGTAACGAAAACGCCGGAAACAACGCCAGAAAGCAGGTAATTAGTATAATTTTCACGGGTTTAATTTTCATATAAATTTTTTATACATCTGTGAAATTAAAAGTAATCCTTTCTAAAGTCAAGCAAATTCATGGGCATCATTTACCACCGCAAAGGCATCAGGATAATTCCGCTTCGCTTCGACCAGCATCCAGAATCCAGCGCCCAAATTCCAAATTTAACAAAATTATCGCATACATTGATATTTTATAAGTATTTTTATGCACTTTTTATCAATTTGATTTCGTTATTTTGAAATTTTGACCGAAGATCGAAATATAGTCACATGAAAACTATTGTAACCAATTGGTTTAAAAGGGAGTTATCTTGACTTCATGGTACTATTTTAATACATTTTTCTTTATTTAATTTTTAAGGTCTATGCTGAAAACACTGCTGGAAATTGCCAAGCATACATTATTTAAGGTTGTTCTGGGAATTACCTCTCTGGTATTCGTTGGTGCGATCCTTGAGAATTTGTTTGAAAGTGGGATAAACGAGCAGTTTTCAGCTCTGGGTGATGCCATCTGGTGGGCCGTGGTTACTGTGACGACCGTCGGATATGGTGACAAGGTGCCCATCACACCAGGTGGACGGGGTATTGGAATTATCCTCATGTTTTTGGGAATGGCGTTGATATCTGTATTCACCGCCACAATTTCTTCGGTTTTTGTTGCTCGTAAAATAAAAGAGGGCAGAGGTTTGGAAGAAGTAAAATTTAAAGATCACCTCGTTATCTGCGGTTGGAATTTTAATGGTGAACATGTTTTGAGCAATCTGCTTAAGGAAAAAAAGAAAGCCGGTTCAATCGTATTGATTAATCAATTGCCTGACGAGACAGTTAGCGATATTATCAGTAACTTCGTCGGTCTTAAAATAAAATATGTGCGTGGTGATTTCACGAAAGAGCCGATACTGAACCGGGCAAATATCAAAGCCGCCCAGGCAGCAATCATCCTGCCGGATGTAAATAGTGGCATGAATGCCGCCAGCGACGAGCGTACAATTCTGGCAACGCTTTCAATAAAAGCGATCAATTCCAAGGTCAAGGTGTATGCACATATCATCAATCGTGAAAATTTGTCCCACCTGCGTAAAGCCCGGGCAGACGAGGTTCTGGTCAGTGATTCATATGCAGGATATTTGCTGGCTTCACATATACTTTCACCGGGCGTACCACAGACAGTAGACCTGCTGTTTTCTGAGGATGTGCCATATAAATTCCGGCGTTATGATCTTCCCGCACAGGAAGTGGGAAAAACCTATCAAAAAATCAAAGAAAAACTGGAAGCAACCCTGGATATGATATGCATCGGATTCGGTCGCGAAACAGAAGGGGTCAATATTGTTGATATTCTGAGTGATGACTATTCATTTCTGGATCAGTTTATCAAAACAAAATTTGAGCAGGCCGGCCGGGGATTTAGTGAAAAAAGTAAAATCAATGTACGGATAAATCCCCCAGCAGATACAGTATTGGAAACAAACGATTTCCTTATTGGGATTGGAAATTAGAGGGGAAGTATGGCTAGAATGAGCTTAAAAACACAATTGCCATTTTTTAAAAAAGTCCTGTTATTCAAAGGTCTTTTTGAAGAGCAGATTATGGAATTGATTGGTATTATGAAATCCCGGGAATTTGCTGAAGGTGAGTTACTTACACGGGAAGGGGCGCGTGAAGATTCATTATTTATTCTGCTGAAAGGTGAAGTTGAAATCTCAAAAAGTCTGTTAATGCCATTGTGGGAAGATGAAACCCAACCTCAGGAAAAATCTTTGATCCATCTTTCAGAAAAAGACTTCGCATTTTTTGGCGAAATGGCCCTGTTTGAAAACTTTCCGGAAAGATCTGCATCGATCAGGTCTTTAAAACCCTGTACCGTGGCTATTTTAGAAAAGAAGGAATTTATAAATATACTTAGAGAGAAACCTGAAATTGGATCCATGATTTATAAGAATATTGCCACTGTTCTGACCCGGCGACTGGTCAAAGCAAACAAAGACATGCTCAAACTAACAACGGCATTTTGTCTTGCCCTGGAAGGTGAATAAATTGCTTGAGATAGGTTCTTACAAATTCAAGAATGAAGTGGAATATTTTGAATATGTTGTAGATAAGTATTTTCGTAAAATTCCACCTATTCCTACTAATGTGTATCTGAATCAGAGCAGCGCATCTGATATTGAAAATCGGGTTAAACTGGCAAATTTGTGTCATTTTCCTTCAATTATCAATACCCTGGCTCGAGACGAAAATTATTATGTTCGCGATGCGGCCCGTAAAAATGAATTCTGGGTTCTTGTAGGCCAATTGCAGGATGTCCTCGGTTTTGAGAAACGGGAACGACGTGAATTTGCCCGCCAGGAAGTTTTCCGGATTATAGTTGTCATGCTGATGTTTGAAGATGACCTGGATGTTCTGCGTGAGGTGCTGCGCAATGCATCGATATCAACACATATGCTGACCCGTTATATTGATTATCTGGAAAAACGCGGCCATGGTAAGCGGGACGAACAAATTCTGGCCGAGGCGCGCAGCATCCTTAAGGAAAAGAAACAACGCATAGTAAAAGTAGCCAACCTGCAAAAAGCCAGAAAAGATCTGAAAAACGAGCAAAACCAGGAATTAATAATTGAAATGCTGGCCGATATTGACCAGGTTATGCGCAGAGCTATTCACAATCTTTTACAGGATATTGATCCGGTCATATTCTATCATCTGGTTCATGTTGCCGTAAACAAAGTATACCAGGATGATATTCTTAGTAAATTTACTGTTTATACCGAACTGATAAATCTGATTGCACGTCGCGATGATTTACGTGTTATAAATATAAAGGATTTTAAGACAGATGATCCGATTGACAAGGATTTATCGGTAAAAAATCTAAAGGATTATATCCGGCAATTGCTATCCAGGCACCGGCTGGATCTTCTCGACAAATGTCAGGATGATTTGACAGATTTTCAGAGTATTCAGTTATTAACAACCTGCCATTGCGACTCTGATACTAAAATTAGAAAGGTCGCTGAAAATATTATTTCTCTGGATGATATTTTTGCTCTGGTTAATGACATATCCACACCACAACATAATTTCAAATCTATCCTGAATATTCTGAGCGAACATCCGGATGAACAGGTACAACAACGGGTAAACGCGACATATCTGGAGGAAAGTGAACGCCTGCGAAATAAGCTGAAAGAACTGGAGCAGAGTATTACAGCTTATTTTGATATCATTTTTAACTCGGTTGGATTTCCACAAATCAATGAATATAATGTTTCAATTCAGACCATTGAGCAGGCTGAACGGACCATTGAAAATCTTACCAATAAATTCGAAAAGGATTTACAAAGCCACATAGAAGAATCTCAGTCTTCATTTGCTGAAATTAAAAAAGCGATTGAGATGGAGATTTATAAAATAAATTCGGATATTTCACCAGATTGTATGGAAGATATCAGTTATATCGCCGATTTGGCCAAACAAATTATTGGTCTGAAGAATTTTGGGAAACGCGGCATGCGGCCCAGCGATCCGACCGATATTGATCCGGATCTGGTCAGCAAGGCAACTATGATCTGGCAAAGTGCGTTAGGGCCGTTTCTTGGGCGCATAAAACATCTTAATGAGATGGTTAAAATTAAATTTTCTATCCTGGCCAAGAATTTTGAAAAACACGGTTCAATACAAAACGATTTTCTCGAAATTGTTGAAACATACGAAACGGAACATAAAAATAAAATCGATTGCAAACTGACTATTGCCTGCAATCAATGTACAAAAAGAAGCTGTGCCGCAGAACGTTTTCTCAATGAAACAAACTTTTTTGTTGAGGAATTATTAGATAATTTTATTCCGCAAAAGGAATAATACTTCTTACCGGGAATGTATCTTAAGAGATCCCGAACCAAGTTCTGGATTACAATCAATGTCACCCTGAATTTATTTCAGGGTCTCATAGTTTTCATTTTTATAAACAGGAGTATTTTACCAGTATATGGATATACCTAAAATATATAATCCAAAAGCTGTCGAAGATAAATGGTATCAGTTGTGGCTCGACAAAAATTATTTTGCGGCAAAACCAAATACAGAAAAAAAACCCTATGTTATTGTAATTCCACCACCAAACGTCACCGCAATTCTGCATGCCGGACACGCATTTAATAATACGATGCAGGATATTTATATCCGGTATAAACGAAAATTGGGATTTGAAACTTTATGGCAGCCGGGAACAGATCACGCCGGCATTGCTACCCAAAACGCGGTTGAGCGCAGCCTCGCAAAACAGGAAATTTCACGTCATGATTTGGGTCGCGAGAAATTTGTGGAAAAAGTCTGGGAATGGCGGGAAAAATATGGCTCAACAATTATTCATCAGCTGAAAAAACTGGGGTGTTCCTGTGACTGGTCCCGGGAACGATTCACCATGGATGAGAATTTATCACGGGCGGTTTTGGAAGCATTTGTACAGCTTTATAAAAAGAATCTGATATATAAAGGTAAATATATTATTAACTGGTGCCCACGTTGTGCCACCGCTCTTTCTGATGAAGAGGTTGAGCACCGGGAAACTCATGGTCATCTTTGGTATTTTAAATATCCAAGAAAGGATGACAAGGGATTTGTAATAGTTGCCACCACCCGTCCGGAAACCATGCTCGGCGATACAGCCGTTGCCGTTAATCCCAATGATAAACGTTACAAAAGCCTGGTCGGCAAAACGATTAATTTGCCGCTCATGAACAGGGAGATACCCGTAATTGCCGATGACTTTGTAGATCCTGAATTTGGGACCGGCGTCGTCAAGGTAACACCGGCTCATGATCCTAATGACTTTTTAATGGGTAAACGTCACGATCTTGAACAGATAAATGTCCTGAATACGGATGGAACACTTAATCACCGGGCTGGTCAGTTTGCCGGTTTGGATAGATTTATCGGCCGGAATCAGGTCATCCGGGAGATGAAAAAACTGGAGTTGCTGGATAAGATCAAATCTCATCATCATAATGTCGGGCATTGTCATCGCTGTAATACTATGGTGGAACCCTATCTTTCAGAACAATGGTTTGTAAAGGTTGCGCCACTGGCCAAACCGGCTCTTGATGTGGTTAAAGAAGGTAAAGTCAAACTCCATCCACATGACCGCTGGTATAAAACATACGAACACTGGATGGAAAATGTGCGTGACTGGTGTATTTCCCGGCAGCTGTGGTGGGGCCACCGGATTCCGGTTTACTATTGTGATGATTGCGATGAGATGATGGTTTTGCGTGATGCCCCTTCTGAATGTACAAAATGTGATAGTTCAAAGATCAGACAGGATGAGGATGTTCTGGATACCTGGTTTTCATCCTGGCTCTGGCCATTCTCAACCCAGGGTTGGCCAAAAGAATCGGAAGATCTGAAATACTTCTATGCGACAGACTTGCTGGTTACAGGTCCGGACATCATTTTTTTCTGGGTAGCAAGGATGATTATGGCCGGATTGGAATTCAGGGGTGAAGTTCCTTTTAAGGATGTGTTGCTAAACGGCATCGTCAGGGATGAATTCGGCCGAAAGATGAGTAAATCGCTGGGCAATGGAATTGATCCGCTTGAAATGATCGATGAATACAGTGCCGATGCGGTTCGCTTTACACTGATCATGTTGAGTTCCGAAGGACAGGATATCAATATTTCCAAAAACAGTTTTGAAATCGGAAGAAATTTTTCCAATAAAATCTGGAATGCATATCGTTTTCTTTCCATGCATCTGGATGATATTGACACCGACTATACAAAATATAAAAAGGAATTTGAGTTATCAGACAAATGGATTCTCAGCAGCTTCCACAAAACTATAAAAAAATGCAGTACGAATCTCGACCGGTTTAAAGTTAATGATTCATTAAATGATATCTATCAGTTTTTCTGGCATGACTACTGCGACTGGTATCTTGAATTGATTAAAAAACGATTATACTGGAAAGATGCTTCAGATTCTCATAAAGCCGCCCTGAGTGTGGCCACCTATATCATGAAAGAGTGTATGAGTTTGCTGCATCCGTATATTCCATTCATAACAGAGGAAATCTGGCAATCGTTAAAAATTTCCGGGGATGAAAGTATTGTCGTCGGGTCCTGGCCGGTAATTGACAATAATCTAATTGACGATGAAGCAGAGCAAAATATGACTTTTCTGCAGGATGCCATCAGTGCCATCCGGAATATCCGGGCAGAAATGAATGTCCCCCCGGGAAAGACCGCCGGTTTATACATCCGGGGCGATGAGACAAAATCGCAACTCATTCATAATAATACCGAATATTTTCAAAGCCTGGCCAAGGTGGATATAATACACAATTATTCCGATAAGTTATTACACGAGGCGACTGCAACTGCCGTAATTCAGGGTGTGGAGCTATATTTACCCCTGGCTGACCTGATAGATGTAGAGAAAGAACGGATGCGGCTTGAAAAGGAGATCAAACGTCTGGAGGGTCTGGTCAAAGGATTTTCTGCTAAACTGGCTAATGAAAAATTTATCAGTAAAGCACCGGAAAAAGTTGTCAATGCCGAGCGTGAGAAATTGGTGAATATCCGTCAAAATCTTAAAAAGGTGCGTAATAATTTCAATAATCTTCAGAAAAATTATTAAAGCGCTGTATGCCAAAATCATATAATCTGTTTACAAAAAACAATGAATTAAAAGATCCATCTGACATTCCTCTGGCAGAAAGATGTCGTCCTGCAACACTTGATGATATCATCGGGCATTCCAGGTATCTCAAAAATAAATCACCCTTGCGCAGGCAAATTGACTCTGGCCGGATACCTTCCATGATATTCTGGGGACCTCCGGGAGTAGGAAAAACCACTCTGGCACATGTCATTGCTAAAGAATCCGGTCTTTCGTTTGAGACGTTGTCAGCGGTAACCTCCGGTAAAAAGGAATTACGCGAGATTATTCAGAAAGCGCGGTTATCCGCAAGACGTACAGTCCTGTTCATTGATGAAATTCACCGCTATAATAAAGCACAACAGGACGGACTTTTGCATGCCGCGGAAGACGGCACAATCATCTTAATTGGGGCAACTACAGAAAACCCCTCGTTTGAAGTTATTCCCCCCTTATTGAGTCGTTGCCAGGTACTGAAACTCGATCCGTTAAACAGAGATGAACTTGAATCTATAGTAAACAGAGCTATTGAATCTGATGTTATCCTCGCAAAAATATCGATAAAAATTTCCGCACTGGATGATCTGCTGTTTTTCGGCAATGGAGATGCCCGGCGTACATTAAATCTACTGGAAAGTTGCATAAACACATTTGCGCCACAAGAAACTTCAATAGAACTTACCGCTCAAATAATCAAAGAAGTTGCCCGGCAAAATGTATTGCTCTATGACAAAAAAGGTGATTATCACTACGATACTATTTCAGCATTTATAAAAAGTGTTCGCGGCAGTGATCCGGATGCGGCTGTCCATTATTTGGCTCGTATGCTCGAGGCCGGAGAAGACCCGGTATTTATTTGTCGCAGATTAATCATTCTGGCCTCTGAGGATATTGGAAATGCGGAGCCCTATGCGCTCTCTCTGGCCACAGCGGGTTTACATGCCGTCCAGGCTATTGGCATGCCGGAGGCACGAATCATACTTGGGCAGGTGACCACTTATCTGGCAGCATGTCCCAAAAGCAATGCCGCATACCTTGCCATTGACAGCGCATGGGCGGATGTGCGTAAAAATCAGAATCCGGAAATACCGCTTCACCTGCGAAATGCGCCAACAAAGTTAATGAAGGATTTAAAGTATGGTGCAGATTATAAATATCCCCACGATTATCCGGATCATTTTATTCAGGAAAATTATCTGCCCAAAGAGCTAAAGGATAAGGTGTATTACAAACCAACGGATCTTGGCAGAGAAAAAATATTGAGAGATCGCTTAAT
>CAYULK010000003.1:0-30653 GCA_964445625.1 uncultured Calditrichota bacterium | reverse complement strand
GGAATATTTACCACGATACCGGTTCCGTCATCTTCCAGGATTCCGGTATGACATTTCATACAATCTTCGTCGGTTTGGGCATGTTTGGCATGCGGGAATTGCGCCTTAAAACCAGTGATTCTTTGTGCCGGTTGCGGATTATCCGGATCATTATGACAAGAACTGCATTCGGTTTCATCCTCATCATGACAGGCGTAACAGTTCTCATGATCCGGCAGCAGATTATCAGTTGGGGAAGTGCTGCTTAATGCTGCCTCATGGCAGGTTTCGCAACTGACTTCCACTTCTTCCACATGAAACTTATGAGAAAACTTTGGGTCCTGAGTCTGAGCATAAACAATAAGTACCCCGATGGTTGATATTATCGCGAATAAAAAGATAAATTTCTTCATAGCGAGCCTTTTACCATATATAATAAACATGATTTAACAGACGATGGTCTGAGTTTTTAAATTTATTGGTAAGCCACTGATATTCCAGATCAATCCGCCAGTTACGCGAAAAACTATAAGTCAGCCGGGCTGCATTACCCATCTGATTTTCTTTAGAATATTTTTCTTCAAATTGATATTGGGTGTAATCGATACTTATGGATGCAATCAGGTTCTTGTAAATCTCATAGCCATAGTTAATCATAAAGGATGTTTGTTCTCCCAGATCGCCGGTTTCATAAACGACGCCAACAGAACCATTACGATCATTAATGGCTGCGACAATTCTGTGTCCTTCGCCTTCTTCCAGTTGGATCAGGTTATATGTAGCCGAAAAGGCGTAATTTTCGATAAATTCATACCATCCGCTTAAACCAAATTGACGATATTTTTTTAAATCAAATATCTGAAAGAAAGAGTCGCCGTAGATTTGCGGATGTTGTAGTTTAAAATTTACCATAAAGTGCAGGTTATTACCGGGGATGAATTTTCCCATAATGTACACACGATGCATACGCTTATTAACCATATCATAATGGATTTGACTCTGAAAATTAAAATTTTTCAGGGCATAATTAGAAAGATTTAAGGCAAGTATGCGCCATTGAGTCACGTCCTTGGTTCTCTTTTCCAGGAAAGCAACCTGCATATCTGTGCCATACAGATTTCTGTATTTTATATTGGTACCATAAACCGTTGCCTGATCCGGATTATACACCTTCATTGCTTTAAAAAGATGGGATTCCACGCCACCAAACAGCTGCCAGTTCAACTGCTTTGAAAATTTGAAATTCAGGTTTAATCCATCCAGACTACCCATAGTGACGCCGGGATGAAAAAACTGACGACCGATTTCGAAATTAAGCAGATTATTAAATAAATTCCGGCCGGATAACGACAGGCGAAATGCCCGGAACCTGCTCTCATCGGGCAGGTCCAACTCGGTATCTGTTAATACTCTTGCGGCAACATTCAGGCTGAGATAATTCCATTCTTTGGCCGTACCGGTAAAGCGCAGATACTGATACAGACGTACATGGGTTGTATCATTTTTCTGAAAGGCATATACCGAATTACTGATACGACCGCGCGTATCGATAGTCTGTCCGAATGCAGATACAAGAAAGATAGAGATAAAAATTAACAGGGTAATAAATTTTAGCAAAGGGTTCATCATGCTCATTTTGGGTGCCTCAATTTATTTAAAATATGTTAATTCCGGGGGATTTTTTTGACGCATTATATTGTATGTTATTCTGTTCACAAATGCAAAACAAAAATTAAAAATGTTAAATTTATAAGTCCACTTTAAAAACAGTGTATTCGTCATTTCGTGTAACTCAATAACGAGCTGATGTGCTATTTTATAGATTTCAAGATTCTGATAACTCATATAGCAGACCTTTTATTGATATTTCGTTATATAGGTAATTCATATGCCAAAATAATAAATATACGATATGCTGTGACAAGCAGCGAGGGACGAGGCGAATACCGAGTATCGAGAGGCGAGCAGCGAACAAAAAAAGCCCCGCAGGGAAAATCCATGCGAGGCTTTGTCATTCAGGGGGTTTCTGTATGTTATTTAATCAGAACCATCTTTTTTACTGCTACAAATTCATGTGACATGATGCGATAGATATACACACCAGTGGCCAGATTTGAAGCGTTGAAATGTGCACTGTGGGATCCAGGTGCCATCTCTTTATCCACCAGAGTAATCACCTCACGTCCGGTGATATCATACACCTTCAATACTACCTTACCCGCTTTCTTAATCGAGAATTGTATTTCAGTGCTCGGATTAAACGGATTCGGATAATTCTGATCCAGTGAGTAGCGCAGAGGCATACCTGATTCTGAAAGATCTTCAATTCCGGTAGGTGTAAAATCTGCGATTGATGCTTCCAGCAACCCTCTGGCATACTTGGTATTATGCACACCTTGACTACCTTCGGCATGCGCAAAATCCCAGTTAAATTTTGCATTTAGGAATGCATTTGTTGCTGAATCCTCCGAAGTAGCCATCATCAGTTTATCTTCCAATACATTCATCAGACTATCAATTTCAGTTTGAACCCCATGCAGGTTAAACATATTTGCATGATCACTGGTATCAACCTTAGTATAATAGTCCTGACCGTGACAGCCTTCCCGGGCACATGCTTCAGTTCTTGGTTCAAAAGTATGACCGGTAGAACTTCCGAAGTCACCCTGACCCACCATGTACACATGGCATTCCACACAACGATCAGTTACGGCAAATGTATGTACTGAACTGCTAATATTTTGTCCATACTCCCAGCCACCTTTACCATCAAACATAAAGGCTGTCGTATGATGTAGTGCAGAACCATCCGGTTCAGGTACATCAGGGTTGTATTCCGGATTATGACACCAATCGCAAAGTTGGACAGGAGCTACTCGTAATTGTCCTGCAATATCAGAGTTATGAGGATCATGACAGGCTGCACATGTGAGATCATTGCCGGCAGCTCCCGGAGGAACAACATTAGGTTCTGAATAGATCTCCTGGTTCAGATATTGCAAAAATCCTTCTGCTGTATGGCAGCCCGAACAACTGGGACTAAACTTGATAAATCCAAATGCCCCGCCAGGAATAGTTGTTTCCTTAGCGAACGCATGTTTTGAAATTGCCCATTCGTCCCAGGTAGGATGATGACTACCCGTATGACAGGCACCACAAACATCCGCTGACAAATCGGTTTGACGAGCAGTATGCGCCATATCCACTGTACTGTCGGCCAGACCAACCGCCCCATGACAGGATTCGCATTGAACATTTGCCTTTGCCATCCAGTTTACCGAATCAGTAACCGTATATCCGTTTTCTGCTTCTTCATTCACATACTCATCCGCGCCCCAGTTAACGGTTTCCGTATCAAAACCTGTGGTATGACAACCCAGACAACTATAGCCAAAATAGCTATTGGCTTCACCATTGGCCAGTGCGACAGCGTGTAATGTAGAATCCCATTCTGCAATCACACCCTCGTGACAATCGGAACAACCGCTGCCAACCACCGGGTTAAAACCGACACCCAGATAATAGTTTTCACCGCCTTTTATACCATGAATATCCTGTGCATTGGCAGACGCCCAACTAACATCTTTATTAGTGTGGCATCTTAAACAGATATAATCCAGCGTTACCGCTGCCAGACCATTAGAATCAAGTTTTACAGCACTTCCATCTCCGGTAAACATGGCACTGCTGGTAACATTATCTGTATTAATGGCCCAGATGTGTGTTTTCACATCGCCCCATATACCGGCACCGCTAGTATGACCGACTGCAGATTTTGAAGCTTCCGGCATATGACATGTAACACAGCCAACAAATGAAGGATGGTTCTTACCACCCGGCATAGCTACTTTATCACCATGACAGGATTCACATTCTCCTTCCGGTTTGATGCCAGAGAGCCCTTGACCGGCAGCATCTGCATATCTTAGGGGAATATGTGTATTATGGCAGGTACTGCATTCAAGATCAGTCCCCCGGCCATCGCCATGCTTCGAAGCGCGCATTTCGTTTATCTGTTCATGATGTTTAATATAACCACCACTGGCAGGGATGGCATTTGTTTTACCACCGCGCTGATGACAATCACCGCAGCGCGCAGTCATCAGACTGTCGGCATCCACAGGCAAAGGAGTTCCTGAGGGGTTGCCGATATGATCGCCGCCGGGTCCGTGACAACCTTCACAGCCGACTCCGGGTTCAGCAAAAGTGCCCAAACCCGGTGTAGCAGGTATATAGCTACCTTCAGGTGAAGGACCGGTTGTATGGCATATAAAACAACCATAGTTATAAGCCTTCGTTTCACCTTTATGGTAGGTTACCCAGCCCTGCGTCTCCAAATTGTATTGGGCGACGCTATCACCAGTCGCAGAGGCAAGCTCATCACCGGTAAAAACATAGCCCAGAGTGTCGACAAAACGTGCCTTCCAGCCATAACCGCCGATAACATAGGAAAAATCACTCCATGAGTGACCTTCCGGTGGACTTGGTACACCATCAGTCGTGTTTGCCGGATATGAAGGTGCGAAACCATCAAGCATGTTGAGCTTATATGGATGGCCCGATTTAAAGACCTCCTCATGGATATTATAACCTGCTCCGGACAAATCTGCTGCACCATGACAGCCCTTACACGCATCGGAGCCAACATAATTCTGACCAAAACACAATCCTGCAGTAAACAAAATCATGATGATCATTATGTAAATTTTACCCATAAAACATCCTCCTTTTAATTCAAGTTAGTGTTCTACTGCCACATTTTTAACTGACATAACTGTCTCTATTTGTTTGATTGCATTCTCAAAGTCTGAAATATTAAAAGGTTTCTCAAAATATGCAGATATTTTAAGATCGCTTTCGGATTTCAAATGATCAGGTATCTCCTGGGCACTGATAATGATGAACTTTTGTGATGGAACCTTTTTATATATCTTCCGGACCAACTCCCCGTCCATTTGATCCGAAATATTTAGATCACAAATTATCAGATCAAATTTTTCTTTGTGAACCAATTCCATGGCCTCACAGGCCGAATTAACATACTTGACCTGAGAGGATACTCTATCTTTTAAATAACGCGAAAGGTTCTCTATCAGGAATTTTTCATCATCAATAATTAATATATTCATCGGCTTTTTCATATTGATATTGTAAGGTTAGCAAATATTATGCCAAAGAAGATAACCTATTGTATATATTATACTTATGTATTTTTCAAGATTTTGCAAAGAGGTCTATTTGGATAAATTTATCCCCTGAAGTTATGCAGTATCCAATTACACATTTCTATCCATTATAATAACAATAGGTTATGTAGTGGCGATTATTCGCCACACTTTTGATAAAAGTCGACTGTTCATACAGCCTCTTCCTGTACGCACACATGAAAAAGCAGACCACGTTAATGGTATGGTATGGGTTTATAATCTAAATGCGGTGAAAGGTAATAATTGATTTACGTAGTTAAAAGCCCCGGAGGATAATCCAGGCCTCCGGGGATGAATTGGAATTATGAATTTATTTCGCTGTATTTAATTTACTTAAGAACTATGCATTTTTTTACAGCAGAATACTGCCCGGCAATGATTCGATAAAAATACAGTCCTGAACTAACATATGTTGCATTCCACTTAATCGTATGAGAACCTGCTTGTTTTTGTCTATTGACCAGGGATGCCACTTTTTGACCGGTAGTATTATAAACAAAAATATTTACAAATTCAGATTTGGGAAGCTCATAAGAAATTGTTGTTACAGGATTAAAGGGATTCGGATAATTCTGTAACAGATTGTAAGAATGCGGCACATCTGCTATTTGATCCTCTATGTCGACACTAAGATCGAAACGCATACTGTACATATCAGAAGTCCGGTGTTCATATCCATGCCGTGAATTATCAAATTCAGCCACACCAAACAGATATTGCTCAGTTATATCAAACTGAATATCCTCATCACTGCCCGAATCAAGATCACGGGCTAATTCTGCCGTCCAAACACCATCTTTCCAGACAGCGCCAAAATCTATATCCCCGCGGCTGCCGGCCGGTTGCCTTAAAATGCGTTCCGGCACAACAGCATTAAACCCTGTATACACAGACCAGTAAGTTGTCGCGTCGGCATCACTAACACCTGTCGTGGCGTCTCCTGCACATTCTCCGGCATCGATTTCACTCTGGGTTAAGATCATGGCATCGGCATAATCAACAGGTGCCTTTTCCATATATTTAGGTCTTGATTTGTCACCTATCCTGTTATGAGAATAAGCGCTCGTCCCACTATCACCATAACGGCCGCCATCTTCGCCATTTATTGAATCGTGTGCCCAGATATCTACATACTTGTCATCGGCATATCCGGTCATTGAAAAAGTTCCGGCGGTTACTTCGTGGGTAGTTGGATCTATGGTAAGATTGCTGCCCGATGCTGATAAAAATGCCCCGCCGCGTGCTGCCTTGCTATGCCACATATCGCCCCGTCCGCTCTCCAGCCAGGCATCATCCACAATACCGTGGGTGCTCACATGCGGATCCGTATCAGTTGGCCAGTACATGTGGCATTTTGCCATACAACCGCCTGTGTTGTATGTACCCGTAATATCACCTATCGGCCAGAAGAAAGATATGCGGTCTTCGGACTGGGCGGAATTGGGTTTTTCCCAGGTATTGTTGGCAAACGACCATGAACCGCCACGGGTGAAACTTGCTGTCGGGTCCGGCCAGGTTGCTAAAACATACAGACGGTCTGGGGTGTATACCGCCTTTAACTTAACACCAACGCTGCTGCCAAAACTATGACAACCGGCACAATCCGTAATACTTGAGGGATCATGGACATCTTTGGTCTCGCCTAATACTACCGCTAATTCCGGCGTATTATTCCAGATAGCATCTACTACCCCATCAATTGAAGGTGGGGTATCGGTTTTTTTTACAAATAATTCATCTACTCCGGGTTGTGCTGAAATAAAATTAAGCGTATACATGGGTGATGTTCTGTGTTCATATCCATGCCGTGAATTATCAAATTCAGCCACACCAAACAGATATTGCTCAGTTATATCAAACTGAATATCCTCATCACTGCCCGAATCAAGATCACGGGCTAATTCTGCCGTCCAAACACCATCTTTCCAGACAGCGCCAAAATCTATATCCCCGCGGCTGCCGGCCGGTTGCCTTAAAATGCGTTCCGGCACAACAGCATTAAACCCTGTATACACAGACCAGTAAGTTGTCGCGTCGGCATCACTAACACCTGTCGTGGCGTCTCCTGCACATTCTCCGGCATCGATTTCACTCTGGGTTAAGATCATGGCATCGGCATAATCAACAGGTGCCTTTTCCATATATTTAGGTCTTGATTTGTCACCTATCCTGTTATGAGAATAAGCGCTCGTCCCACTATCACCATAACGGCCGCCATCTTCGCCATTTATTGAATCGTGTGCCCAGATATCTACATACTTGTCATCGGCATATCCGGTCATTGAAAAAGTTCCGGCGGTTACTTCGTGGGTAGTTGGATCTATGGTAAGATTGCTGCCCGATGCTGATAAAAATGCCCCGCCGCGTGCTGCCTTGCTATGCCACATATCGCCCCGTCCGCTCTCCAGCCAGGCATCATCCACAATACCGTGGGTGCTCACATGCGGATCCGTATCAGTTGGCCAGTACATGTGGCATTTTGCCATACAACCGCCTGTGTTGTATGTACCCGTAATATCACCTATCGGCCAGAAGAAAGATATGCGGTCTTCGGACTGGGCGGAATTGGGTTTTTCCCAGGTATTGTTGGCAAACGACCATGAACCGCCACGGGTGAAACTTGCTGTCGGGTCCGGCCAGGTTGCTAAAACATACAGACGGTCTGGGGTGTATACCGCCTTTAACTTAACACCAACGCTGCTGCCAAAACTATGACAACCGGCACAATCCGTAATACTTGAGGGATCATGGACATCTTTGGTCTCGCCTAATACTACCGCTAATTCCGGTGTATTATTCCAGATATCATCTACTACTCCATCTATGGATGGTGCGTTATCCGTAAAAACAGCATTCAATG
The DNA here is from genome assembly GCA_964445625.1 of uncultured Calditrichota bacterium. Lineage (GTDB taxonomy): Bacteria > Calditrichota > Calditrichia > JAJRVZ01 > JAJRVZ01 > CAVXXB01. Next base: position 22,607 of record CAYULK010000003.1, on the reverse strand, counting down.
CACCGGTTTCGAACCCTTGAGAAAATACCAAACTGGCATTCAGAACACATAGGAAAAGAATCAATAGCATCATTCTAAACATTTTAATTACTCCTTAATAATTAATTGACCCCGAATTTAATTTACTAATACCGTCCCATATTCAGTGATGTTTCTTTTATACAATCCATATAGTTTGGTTAACACCGATTATACCGATGAAACAGATTTCCTAAAGTTATAATTCAGAGATAATCAAAAATCTGCTCCATCAAAATAACCCTGAGCCAAATCTTAAATCGAGATCACTGATGAACATTAATTAAATTAGATGCAACGCTTAAAAATATTAATTAAAATACTTTAATTTTTCGGTATCACCTCCTTTATAACAGGTTTTTATAGATTCATAATTCCTTAGATCAGGTATCTTTCGGGTAGCGAGCATTTTAAATTTTTGCGATGGGACTTTTTTAAATATTTTGCGAAGTAATGTACCGTCAGTGTGATCTGATATATTAAGATCACAGATAATCAGATCAAGATTCTTATCATCGATTATCATGATTTTCATGGTGGGTTCACTTTGTGAATAATTGTACAAAAAATGTGCCAGACATCATAAGTTATTGTATTTATAAGTTTTATGCGTATTGTAAGAGAAAAAATATTGAAGAAATGGAGAATTTTCTCCATAAATATTATGTAACTGATTTTAGATAATGATTTAAATGAAACAATATCAATATGTTACAGGGAGGCGATTATTCGCCTTTCGATGAACAAAAATGGCGGATTTTATTTTGAGGTGATAGAATGTTTCTTTAGCAGATAACGCACTATATGACGGGGTTCATTTAAAAGTCTGGCAGTTTTTACCTGATTACCTTCCCCGAGCTCCAAAGCCTGCATGAGGAGATTAAATTCCATTTTGGTAAAAAAGTCTTTTAACGGAAGATCACCCAAATCTGACAATTTTGGAGTAAAGGTTTTGTGATTACTGTCAGTATCTCTGATTTCGTGTGGGAAATGCTCTGCATCGATCAAATCAGAATTGCTTAGTATCACTGCTCGCTCCAGAACATTGTGCAGTTCTCTTATATTTCCCGGCCAGTCATATTCCATTATTATTTTTTTGCTGGAAGAAGAGAAATATTTAATCTTGCGATTCATTTTATTGTTCAGTTTTTCAAGAAAAAACTGAGCGAGTAATAATATTTCCTCTTTGCGCTGCTGTAGCGGCGGCAATTTTATTCTGAATATATTCAATCTGAAGAACAGGTCCTGTCTGAATAACTTTTCATTTACCAGCAATTCAATATCTCTGTTAGTAGCGGCAATAACCCTTAATTGTACCTTCAGATCCTGTAAGCCCCCCAGCCGTTTAAATGAGTGATTTTCTAAAAACGGGAGCAGTTTCGCCTGTAACGGCAGACTCAATTCACCAATCTCGTCCAGAAAAAGGGTACCACCTTCGGCTAATTCGATCAAGCCTATTTTGCGTTTCCTGGCACCGGTAAATGCACCTGGTTCATATCCAAAAAGTTCACTCTCCAGCAAATTTGCAGGAAGCGATGCACAGTTTATTTCTACGAACGGCGCATCCGCCTGTGCCGAATTATTATGGATAAAACGGGCTAACATTTCCTTCCCTGTACCTGTAGCACCCTCGATAAGAATAGTACTCACCGGAAATTCAGCAATTTTCATTGCCATTTGCTGATGCTCCTTTATGGCCGGCAGATTACTGACAAAAAAATCAAAATCCTGGCTGCATTGCGCCTTTCGACGATAATAATTCAGCTGGTTTTTTAGATGATATCTCTTGAATAATGAGCCGACTAACACAGATAACTCTTTTATATCGAATGGCTTGGCAATATAATCATCAATACCCATTTTAATCGCATCAATAGCCGACCGGACAGAACTATGAGCTGTAAGAATCACCGTGGGAATAAAATCATGTTTTTCTTTCATTTCCTGATAAAATTCAAGTCCATTTCCATCAGGTAAATTCAGGTCTAGTATCAAAAGATCAGGTAATTGAGCCTCTATCAGAGCTTTTCCTTCGGAAAGGGTATTAGCTACCTGCACCAGATAGCCATCCTTTTTGAGACCTTCCTTGAGAAAATATGTCAGGTTTTGTTCATCATCTATTATTATAATATTTTTATCCATATCTTTACCTTGGTAATGTTATATAGACTTTTGTTCCCTTACCCTGCTTACTTTTTACGGCAATTTGTCCAGCATGTGCTGAAATAATTCTTTTGGAAATAGCCAGGCCAAGTCCGGTTCCCTGCGATTTAGTACTGAAAAATGGCTGAAATATCTTCTCCAGGTTTTCATTGGATATTCCTTCACCGGAATCAGCTATGATTAACTGAAGAAAATCAGGATGATTATTCTTAATCGATATTTTGATAGATCCATCACCTGATATGGCTTGCACGCTGTTAACAATCAGATTCCACAAGACCTGCTCTATTTTCTGAAAATCGATAAAAATTGTTGTATTTCCACTATCAATATCCACTTTCCAGTCAATATTCTTATCACGAACACTTTGTCTATTCAAATCAACAACCCTTGTTACAACCCCCGCCAGATCCGTATTTTTCCTGTTCAGACTATCTTCACGTGCGTAAGAAAGTAATCCTTTTACTATGCGGTCCACACGATGCACCTCACCTGTTAATCTGCTAAAATACTCATGAGTGTCCTCATCATCCGGTAAATTAGATTCAACAAGTTGGATTCCGGCCTGGAGACTGGCCAGCGGATTTTTTATCTCATGTGCAATCCGGGTTGACATCTCACCGATAAAAGCCAGATGCCTACGCCGGCTGTCTTCACGTTCCCTGATTTTCATTTCTGTAATATCATGTACAACAAGTTGATATGCAATTTTACTTCCCAGCAAAAACCGGCCAACTGTTACTTCCAGATCAAGGAGTTCCCTGTTGCGATTTCTGCCCATAATTGTCAGATTAAGCCTTTTTTTACGACCAAAAATAAATTCCCGAATATTCTTCTTGACTGTTTCGATAAAATCTGGTGAAATCAGCTTATAAAAAGAAAGATCATAACTGTTTAAATCCTCAAGCGAATAACCAAATAGTGATATAAATCTTTCATTTGCAAAGATAAATTTTCCATTCTGGATAATCGCAATTGCATCCGGAGATTGTTCTACTAATGATCTGTATTTTGCTTCGGCTTCGGCTATATTTTCCAGTAATTTTGCCCGGGTTTTGAAAATTTGTGATTCTTTTTCTACTTTCAGTTTTGCATTATTGATGCGATATATGATCAGGCTCCCGAATACTACAACCACAATCATGAAAAAACTCAGGATGAAGAACATCCAGAACTGTTTGCTGTTGGCTGCTGTTATCATATTATAAGGTGTATCTATAGCCAGTGACCATGATACTCCCGGGAGGTATATTTTGGTGAATGAAAGCAATTTATCGTCATCAAATCGACTGGATTTCAGTTCCCATCCTGATTCATGTTGGCTCATTTTGGATTCAAGTAAAAAATCAACGTGACAATTCAGACAATCGCCGTTTTTATTATATATATTATTATGAATCATTTCGGGATGCGTTGGATGATATAGTACTGTACCCTTGTCCGACAATATAAACAGATGCACGCTCTCTTCAGAAAGAACAGGCTTTATCAATGAATCAAGTGATTTATTTACATCTATAATCCCGACAATTAATCCGGAAAAAACATTATTCCGATCATATACCGGAACCCTGATACAGATAAAACTTTTTTGTAGAAAAAAAAAGGAATCTTCACATATGACCGCATTTTGCTTGCCTTTATATGATTTATATGCGTCAATAATATGCTGCATATGATTAAGTTGGTTCTTTATAATTACTTTTTTATCTTCCGGGAAGAAATTGACGATATTACCATTATTATCTAAAAATATAATGGCCTCATAGTGGCCTACGTCTTGAAAAACGTTTTTATATTCCTGCAAATACTTTCCATAATCCTTATTTCGAATTACGGGATTTTCTCCGACTAACTCCAGTGCTTTTATCCCCTGTTCAAAGAACTTTTCGACACTTAGAGCAACCTGCCTGGCCAGCACCATCTGTTTTTGGCTGTATAACTCAACTGTTGTTTGGCGGGCTGAAAAAAACTGAAAATGTGCCAGCACGATAAATGTCGCACAAAGAACCAGAACAATGATTATGACATATGACTTGTTGTTAAACATGCAGTATATTTAATTTAAAACAATTGCATTATCAAATTAAAAATTAAGTTTTATACGATAGTACCATATGACCAGAGGATCTAAAAAATTTGACAGGATTAACGGGATAAACAGGATAATAAAGAAATTAAAAATAAGATATAAATTATTAAATAATTATCTCTAACTGACTGAATATTAAGATTTTATTGATAATTCAAATCCAGTAAATCCTGTTATCCTGTCTAAAAATAAAAAACCTATGGTCATATGACCTAAACTTACGCTGAAATAAGCCTGGTGCATACTGTGACATTTGTGTCTCAATGCGATAATCATGCCTCAATGTTTTTACTCATTATTAATCCTGATTATTTCTAACTAAAGTAAATTCAATGTTTTATGTCTTTTGGCATAATATATGTATTAAAACCTATATCCAGAACTAAATTTTATATTGTAAAACTTTTCAGGAAGCTGTTGCCTGTGACTTCATCCTCTGATATGCAAAGTACTAAGATTCTCAAGGCGTTAAAAAACCTGGAATTACGAATTAGCCGGATTGAGAAAAAACTATATATCGAGTCTGAACAGGAAGATCTGACCTCTGGTTTAAAACTTCCTTCATTGTCAGTTGAGACAGAATCAGGGGACACTCTCGAATTTCATATCGGACAATATTGGTTTGCTAAAACAGGTATTGTGGTACTCGCTATTGGAATTGCTTTCTTATTAACATTCCCATATGAAAATTTACCTTCATTTTTACCAATCCTATTCGGTTATGTATTGGTAGCCGGAATACTCACGTTATCTCATTTTTGGCGGGAATCGATTGCCCATATTGCCAGATATTTACTGGGTGGAGGCCTGATTCTTCTTTATTTTACTACATTGCGTTTATTCTTTTTCAGCGAACAGCCGGTAATTTCAAATTCTTTGATTGAAGTTCCTCTGTTACTTATAGTTGTTTTCCTTACTCTTATGATATCCATCTATAAAAAATCCAGATTTTTGGCCGGAGTAAGTCTCACCCTGGCGTTAATTACGGCAATAGTCAGCGATCAACCGCTAATCATGTTCCTGATTATTACCTTAATAGCTGCTATTTCTACGATTCTGAGAATTAAATATGATTGGAAGAACCTGTTCATCTATGGTATAATACTATCTTATTTTACACACTTCATATGGTTTATCAACAATCCTTTCATGGGCCACAAAATAGAATTAGTAATATCACCGTTATTCAATATTTATTTTATATTAATATATATTCTGATATTTGCCGCCGGTAATCTTCTTCGCCAGGATAAAAAAACCGAAGATAGTACCGTTATCCTGAGCACTTTTTTTAACAGTTTTGGCTGCTACAGCTTATTTTTACTAATAATCCTGACCAGGTTCAATATACATCTCACTTATGCAAGCTCCCTCATTTCAATATTATTTCTAACATTATCTATAGTATTTTGGATACAGGAAAAAAGTAAATATTCAACCTTCTTTTACGCGATTACCGGCTACACCGCATTGAGTGTAGCAATTATCACACAATTTGACCGGCCGGATTATTTTGTCTGGCTAAGCTGGCAAAGTATACTGGTAATTTCTACTGCCATTTGGTTCAGATCTAAATTTATTGTAGTCGCTAATTTCTGCATTTTTATCATTATTTTTATTTCATATTTAGTGCTGGCAGAAACAATCAGTGCGATAAGCATCAGTTTCGGACTCGTTGCCCTTCTTAGTGCCCGTCTATTAAATTGGCAGAAATCACGTCTTGAATTGACTACGGAATTAATGAGAAATGCGTATCTGACTTCAGCATTTTTTATATTTCCCTATGCGCTATATCATTTAATGCCGGCCGGATATATTGCAATCTCATGGCTAATAACAGCTCTCCTATATTATGCATTAAGTATTATCCTGAAAAATTTGAAATACCGCTGGATGGCTGTAATGACACTCGTATTGACTGTCCTGTACGTATTTATAATTGGTATTCCAAATTTAGAGCCGACTTACCGCATTATATCATTTCTGGCTTTGGGGACAGTCTTGATTATAATATCAATTATTTATACAAAGTTACGTACTAAGAAAGATACTGAACAGCAAAAAGAGAGTTGAGTTGTATATGGAATCTCCCGGTAACTTTTTAAAAAATAATTTTTCATGGGTTAAGATAAGGAAAATATATAATTCTATGAAAACAAGATGGAACAGTCTGCCCGAACAAATCAAACGATTATCAGTTATTGTGGTGGTATTTTTTGCATCACTCATTTTATTACGAAATTTTATGATACCGGACGATTTTGGCCAATACGGTCATTATCGCTCATCTGCGGTTGAAGAGATCGTGTCGCATGAAATTAAATATGCCGGGCAGGATCTGTGTATTGAATGCCATGATGACATTATGGAAACAAAAAGCTCCGGATATCACAGAACTGTGGCATGCGAAGTCTGTCATGGCCCGGGATTTGCCCACACCGAAGATCCTGAATCGGTAACTCTGCAGGCACCTCGAGACAGAGCAGCATGCCCGCTCTGTCATGAGTATCTTCCATCCAGACCCACTGGATTCCCGCAAATTTTATCAGCCTCACACAACCCTATGAATTCCTGTATCACTTGCCATAAGCCTCATGAGCCGAAACCGCCGGAAACCCCAAAAGAATGCGCCGCTTGTCACGCGGAAATTGCCAGAACAAAAATGGTCTCACACCATGTTTATGTACCTTGTGTTCTTTGTCATACTACAGCCGAAGAACATAAGATCCGTCCCCGAGATTATTTGCCGACCAAACCGAAAACACGTGAGTTTTGTGGAAAATGTCATGCAGAGGATGCAGACAGTGAGGCAGGAATTCCCAGAATCGACCTTTCATCACATGAAACCAGGTATGTCTGCTGGCAATGTCACTATCCACATTTACCGGAGGCGAATTAATGGATAACGAAAAGAGTAAAGCGGGAAATACAATAAAGAGACGAAATTTCATAAGATTTTTTACCACGACATTAGCTTCTTTTCTGGCACCGGGCCTGCTTAACGCTGATGATAAAATTAACAGGATTAAATCCTGGATATTGGGTGAAGAGTATAATCCATCGGAACATTACTGGGGTATGGCAATTGACATCAATAAATGTATCGGCTGTGGACGCTGTGCGTCGGCTTGTAAACATGAAAATAATGTGCCCGATGAGCCATTCTTTTTCAGAACCTGGGTTGAAAGATACAGTATTCTTGAAGATGGGATCACTTATGTAGACAGCCCCAATGGCGCCGTAAGTGGATTTAAAACCAATAATGATGACATAAAACCGGTAAGAAGTTTTTTTGTACCAAAAATTTGTAACCATTGTGACAATCCCCCCTGCGTACAGGTCTGTCCGGTTGGAGCAACATTTATGACGCCGGATGGTGTGATTCTGGTGGACCCGGGGTATTGTCTCGGCTGTCGTTACTGTATTCAGGCCTGCCCGTATGGCGCACGCTATCTTAATCCGGAAACAAAAACTGCAGATAAATGTACCTTCTGTTATCATAGAATCGTGCAAGAACTTGTTCCGGCTTGTGTTGAAGTTTGTCCGACGCAGGCCCGTATTTTTGGTGAAACTAAAAAGAAAGCCAGCCCATTAAGACGATTTATGCGGATGAACAAGATTGGCGTGTTAAAACCCGCATTAAATACCGAACCAAAAGTCTATTATGCTAATCTTGATATGGAGGTAAGATAGCCTTGGAAGAAATTATAAAACATCTTGGACCTATTTTAAATGAGATCACCGGTTATATTTATCCAAATGAAATAGAATTGCACTGGGGGCTTCTGGTAGTAATATATCCGTATTTAACCGGACTGGTGGCCGGCGCATTTATATTGGCATCGCTTGTAAAAGTTTTCAATGTCAAAGAATTACAACCGACATACAGGATAGCATTACTCACAGCTCTGGCATTTTTAATTGTGGCCCCGCTTCCTTTACTGGCTCATCTTGGTCATCCGGAAAGATCAATCGAGATATTTTTAACACCAAATATGAAATCTGCGATGGCAATGTTCGGGTTTGTTTATGCCTGGTACTTAATGGCCGTCCTGTTGCTGGAAATATGGTTGGATTACCGTGAAGACCTGATAAAATGGGCCACAGATGAGAATGGCTGGAGAAAATGGTTGTATAAAGCGTTATCTCTTTTCTCAAATGATACATCTGAAAAAGCACTTCAATTTGATAATAAGGCATCCAAGATTATTACATTAATTGGGATTCCATCGGCATTCCTCCTACATGGCTATGTCGGATTTATCTTTGGGTCAATTAAGGCAAATCCATGGTGGTCCAGCGTTCTTATGCCTATCGTATTTCTATTTTCTGCAATCGTGTCGGGTATCGCGCTTGTACTATTGATATATATGGTAATTACACCGTTGCGGTCGGTTAAAATTGATATGCTTTGTCTCGATAAAATTGCAAGTTTTCTGCTCTATGCCATGATAGTTGATTTTTCATTAGAAGCACTGGATTTTATCCATCGTATATATGAATCAGAAGAATCTATTAAAATTCTGGCCGAGCTGGTCTCCGGAAAATTATTTGTAAGTCTGGTGGTAATTCAACTGCTGATTGGTATGATAATACCATTATTTGCGATAACATTGGTTAAGTTGCTACGAACTCCGGCCGAACTGCGCCGCTTGATATATTTTGTTTCTGCTCTTCTTGTTCAGGTTGGAATTTTTTCTACCCGTTGGAATGTTGTGGTTGGAGGGCAATTATTCTCTAAAAGTTTCAGAGGTTTGACCGTATATAAGATGTCACTTTTGGGATTAGAAGGATTACTTGTATCAATTTTTTTACTAATATTACCATTTTTTATTCTCTATATAATTTTCAATATTCTGCCACCGTTCGATAAGATCCGGCAAAAGGGATTATTGTAATTCCTTCTGCCGGGCAGCATGCAAAACTCTTTCAGATAACTCCGGTATGAGCTCCTCGATCTCCGGTGTGAGTTCTGTTGTGACTTCAGCTGGGGATAATATAGAGACCGCAAACAAATGTAAATCTGGTACTTTTCCCAACAGATAAAATGCATCGAGAAGATCTTTTAAGCCAATATCATGTGCTGTGAGGGTTCGGGGATAATCTTTGGAATAGCGGGGTTTTAATTCTGTAACTGTTCCTGTTTTTTTTCCATCGCAGGCCGCATCTATCAGAATAATTCTTGATGCTTGTTGCATTTCCTCAAGTAGATAAAACCCACCTGTTCCGCCATCCAAAGATCTAACATATTCGGGAAGTTCTCTTGCCGATAAAAATTGGGCGATTCGGGAACCAATGCCTTCATCGCCCATTAATATATTACCAATTCCCAGTATAAGTACATTCCCCTTATGTTCATTCAATATTTTCTTCCCGTTCAAATTTCCAACCACCAACCATAGAAGAAGTCGTTCCCCTGCCTTCCACATAATCATGGTAGAAAACCAGATATATATGAATTATAGCGAAGACTATGAAGAACCACATAGCCATATGATGCCATTGCCGCACAGCAAAATCGCCACCCATCAGCGGGACAATCCAGGCAAACATGCCTGGAAGAAATGATGAACTCATGCTTGAATATAAAGCAAATCCGGTAGCTGATTGAAAGAGGAATACTAAAAAACTGAGAAAATAGATGATTCCGGCCAGCGAATTATGACCTATAGAAATCTTTCCTTTTAATACATGTTGCAGGATATCAACTTTCAGGACTTCGATCACTTCTTTCCATTGTTGCAATTTATATGGAATAAAGACCTGCCACCTGGAGTACACATTACCGACAAAGCCCCAATAAATACGCATCAAAAAATTAAAGAAGAATATGAAGGCCGTCACAAAATGGATAAATCGTACAGTTCCGAACCAATACTGCTGATACGCTTCTGTGGAATATTGTATAGCTGGTGGACTACCGATAAGGTATCCGGTAATAATCAGGAAGAATACACAAAACCCATTTACCCAGTGATATAACCTGACCGGAAATTCCCAGACATATATCCTTTTATAGTTACCTGAATAACTTTTATCCATGATGCACCTCCTTAATAAAAACTGACATTATGGATGTGTTTACCCTTAGGATCATACAAATGAACCGCACATGCAATACATGGATCAAATGAATGAATTGTGCGTAGTATTTCCACAGGTTGATCGATATTTGCTACAGGTGTTCCAATAAGTGATTCTTCATAAGCCGATCGCTGATTTTTTGAATCCCTTGGTGATGCATTCCATGTACTTGGTACAACCATTTGATAATTATCAATCTTCTTATCTTTAATACGTATCCAGTGGGCCAGTGCCCCGCGTGGTGCTTCACTCATACCCACACCCTCGCATTCAGTTGGCCAGGTATCAGGAGCCCATTTTGCATCATTGAATGTCCGCATGTTACCGGCTTTAATATTGGCCAGCAATTCATCGTAGAATTCTTTCATCCAGTGTACCACCAGACGAGTCTCCAGTCCTCTGGCTGCCGTTCGACCCAGAGTTGAAAAGAGTGCAGATGTGGGCACTTTTAATTGTCCAAGCGCTTCGGTAATCACCTCTTTAACATCTGTATTCCCACTGGCAAAAGCTACAAGCAAACGGGCAAGTGGTCCTACTTCCATAGCATTATCTTTCCAACGTGGCGTTTTTAACCATGAATACTTATTGTCTACATCCAATTGATCAAATGGTGGTTTGGGTCCCGTAAAATTAAATTCGGTTTCACCCTGCCAGGGATGCAATCCCTGGTCATCACCACCGGGGTATTTATACCATGAATGTGAAATGTATTCTTTTATCTCTTCCACATCACGTCCATTCACTTCATGAACTTCATTAAGATTGCGGTCTAAAATTGCACCGCGGGGAAATTTAAAATATTCCGGCTGACTATAACCACGGGTTGGTAAATCACCATAGGACAAGTAATTTTTAAGTCCTCCACCAATACCGGCCCAATCCTTATAGAAACCTGCCACAGCAAGCAGATCCGGAATATAGACCTGCTCAATAAAAGTAATAGCATCTTTAATAAGTTTCGCAACATGATTTAATCTTTCGGTATTAATAGCATTAACCTCCTCCAGATTAATGGAACACGGGGCGCCGCCAACCAGATAATTGGGATGCGGATTTTTCCCACCAAAGATACTATGGATTTTTATAATTTCCTTTTGCCATTCCAGAGCTTCAAGATAATGAGCCACAGCCAGTAAATTGACTTCCGGCGGTAACTTATAGGCGGGGTGTCCCCAATAACCATTGGCAAAAATTCCGAGTTGACCGCTTTCAACGAATCCTTTAATACGTTTTTGGACATCGGCAAAATATTTTGGAGAGCTTTTTGGCCAGTTTGAAATCGAATGTGCAATCTTTGCTGTTTCTTTGGGATCAGCCGAAAGCGAATTTACTATGTCCACCCAATCCAAAGCATGCAGATGATAAAAATGAACAGTATGATCCTGAACATATTGTGCACAGAACATAAGATTCCGGATGAGTTCGGCATTCTTGGGTACCGAAATACCAAGCGCATCTTCAACAGTTCTTACACTGGCCAGAGCATGTACCGTAGTGCATACGCCACAGACCCTTTCAGTAAAGGCCCAGGCGTCTCTGGGATCTCTGCCTATCAATATTTTCTCAATACCGCGTACCATTGTTCCGGAACTATATGCTTCGGTAATTTTTCCATTTTCGACCACTGCTTCAATGCGCAGATGTCCTTCAATCCTGGTTATCGGATCAACAACGATTCGTGCCATTATTCCTCACCCCCTTCAGACTTTATGTTATTATTGACAGATTCATCTTTTAAATTATTAATTAACTTTCGTTTCCGGATATTGGTAGTAATTGCATGAGCTGTAACACCGGCCACTGCTGCGATACCCACGGCCGCTCCAATATCATCAGCAGTGCTTTCAATACCAAATCCGGGAAATGATGCCAGGTGCTGATAGAAAGGACCATTATCCCAAAAGCCGTTCTCGCTGCAACCAATACAACCATGGCCTGATTGTATCGGATAACTTGTTCCTTCATTCCACCGTGTTACACTGCATGCATTATAGGTAACAGGACCCCGGCAACCCATTTTATACAGACAAAAACCTTTTCTGGCCTTCTCGTCATCCCATGCCTCAACAAATAATCCGGCATCGTAATATGGGCGGCGATAACAGGTATCATGTACGCGACGTGAATAAAACTCTTTTGGCCGGCCCTGGCCATCTAGTTCGGGTATCTTTTCAAAGACAAGAATATGTGTAACAATGGCAGTCATAACATCTGCTATCGGAGGACACCCGGGTACATTTATAACCGGTTTATTAATTATTTTATGGATCGCGGTTGCATTTGTCGGATTTGGATTTGCACTCTGAACACAACCATTGGATGCACAACTGCCCCAGGCAATAACGGCGGCGGCATCAGCTGCCGCCTCCAACAGTATATCCTCAGCGGATCTGCCGCCAATCATACAGTATATACCATCATCCTTCATCGGTACAGATCCTTCAACAAGAAGAATATATTTACCGGCATGATTTTTCATGGTATCATGTAAACATTTTTCAGCCTGATACCCGGCGGCCGCCTGCAATGTTTCGGTATAATCAAGAGAAATCATGTCCAGGATAACATCCGCGACTATTGGATGTGATGACCGGATAAAGGACTCGCTGCAGCATGTACATTCCTGAAAATGCAGCCAGATTACCGGTGGACGCGGTTTATTCTCAAAAGCATGTACCACCCTGGATAAGCCGGTAGCTTCAATTCCGGCCAGCATGGCGGCATAACTACAAAAACGAAGGAAGTCGCGGCGCGGTATTCCGGCTCTATCCATCGCCATCTTGTAGGTTTCCAGTTTAGACATCACAATCCCCTCCTAATTTTTAAAAATGGTAGATTTTCTATATGTCTTTTCTTTCCGGGAAATAATTAAAATTAATTTTATGTGTATTTCTACCTGATAGAGTCAAATTTAATCCAGACTGTTAGTAAGTTCTAAACTATTCTATAATGTGCACGAATTTCCAATTTCAGATTTGTATTTTAATCTTAATCACTGAAAGAAAGATATTCCTTCCGGATATTTTATTACATGTGATATTAACAAGTGGGATTTGGTTTTAACTAACTACTACATATTTTATGCCAATAATTACAAAAACTCTAACTATTTGTCTTTATTTAAGTTATATAGTCAAAACAATGCTGTATAATTGCATAGAAAAAAACAATTTAAGCGATAAAATTAAAATTTATTAATGTAACTGTAATATTATTAAATACTTAAACAATCGAGACATGATTGACACATTGAGACTTATATGTCTCTTAATGAAGACATATCCGGTGCGAAAACTACAGTAAAAATATTTATTTAGCTTTATATTATAAAACAAACATCGAATTGAGGTGTGTATATAAGTCCGCAATGCTATACAATGCCGACACTAGTCTTTATTTACTATTATTTTTTCTCCATATCACGTATTTTAAAAAATAATGCAACCGCCATTATTGTAATAAATATTGTAGCTATACCAAAACCGCGGCGTCGGGTCTGAAAATCAATTAACTCTTGTTCTGCCAGAACGAGTGCCTCCGTAATGAACCCAATGCCTTCTTCTGTTTTTTGTCTTACTTTAACCGGATCAAATGTATGAACTAATGTTCTAGATTTTATTAGTCTTTGCTTTGCATCCTGTAACAGAAAGCCGATTTCAGCATCATTCATTCCAATTCGCAACACTTCTTTGCGCTTAACCGTTGCCGAATCATATAATGTAACGACTTGATTTAGCTGCTGATAAATAGTATCCGCAACCGCATATCCCTCATCACCTTCACCGTGGCAATCGATACATATTGATTTCTCTCCCACGCCAACCATAGCATCAAATGTCTTCTGAACTCCATGATTACCATGACATTCCTCACAAGCATGAAGTTCCTGATCAGCAAATACTTCACCCATTTTTGAAGCCATAAAATATTGCATATTATTAACATGGCATGTACCACAGACATGACTGATAGAAGATACACCAGGAGGAGTCGCACCATGATTACCATGACAATCATTACAGGCCGGTGATCCGGTATCATGATCTTCCAGCAACATTTTTCCATGAACACTCTGTGAGTATTTTTCAAACTGATCCGTAGGAATTTGATACTCTTCCATATACTCCGCATCACTATGGCATGCTTTGCAAGTCGCCGGTATATTTAAAGGATGTACTGTTGATCGTGTATCTTTTGCCGGAAGTATGCTATGAGCGGTGTGACAGCTGGTACACTCGGCAACTTTCTGATCACCCGACATTAATTTATTACCGTGGACACTGGTGAAATACTGTTCTTCCTGATCGGTAGCAATACGTGGCTGATAGTCCCGCATTACCGTTATATTCCCATGACATCTTCCACAAAATCCGGGTATATTCTTTTTCTCCGGCACAGCTTGAAATCCGGCTCCCGGTGCCATTGCCATCCCGGCATCAATTTGTGTCGGATCACCGCCATGGCAGCCACTGCATGATAGTCCCGGCTGGAGATGAATATCATTTTCACTAAAATCCTCCGGAAGCATCTCTATCTCCTTATGACATTTGAGGCATTGATTATCCTCCGGATCAGCTTCATGGCCGTCAGCAAATAGAGATACACAGGAAGTTATTAGTATAAGAGATATCAGGGATGTGAATATATGACTGTTAAATCGAAATAGAAACATAACGTACTCTCTCCTTTACAGAATATAACCCAAAACTGTCATCACTAATATAAAAATCACCGCGATAATCCCGAGAATTGTCATGGGTCTGGGTCTGATATCCGGACTTATCTTCGATTCCCAAAAAGGAATCAGCAACCAGGCTGCTCCAAGAAAAGCAAAAAACAGAATACCAATAATTTCTCCTTCTATAAACAGAATATGCGCCGGTAAAAATTTTAGAGTTTGAAACATAAACATGAAATACCATTCCGGGCGAATTCCCTCCGGAGCAGGCGCAAAAGCATCTGCTTTATTTCCCAGTTCCCAGGGGAAATATACCGCTAAAAACAACAGGATATTCAGAGCAATCATCCAGAGCAATGCATCACGCAGAATGAAATTGGGAAAGAATGGAATCATCTTTTTCTTTTCTTCCGGTAACGCAGCTATTTGTTCCGGTTCATGCATACCCTGTCGCTGAACAAAAATCAGATGTATAGTTACTACAATGGTAAATAACGCCGGAATCATAGCCACATGAAATGCATAAAATCTAAGCAAAGTAGCTCCTGTAACATCATCGCCGCCCCGTAATACAATTTTTATCGCATCACCAATCAAAGGGAAAGCTGCTGTAATATCAGTTCCAACTTTTGTGGCAAAAAAGGCTAACTCATTCCAGGGCAACAAATAACCACTGAAACCAAATCCCAGGGCCAGAGCCAGCAGGATAAATCCGCTGACCCAAGTTAACTCCCTGGGCTTACGGTATGCACGGGTAAAAAAAGTACTAAACATATGAATAAAAATAAAAAACACCATCAGGTTCGCAGTCCAACTGTGAATTGACCGGAATAACCAGCCGAAATTTACCTTTGTCATTATAAAGTGAACACTCTCATATGCGCTGTCAACCCCCGGCTTATAATACATTAAGAGCAAAATGCCGGAAAACACCTGGACAGCAAACAGGAATAGAGTTACTCCACCCATATAATACCAGATACTATGCCGGTGTACCGGTACTTTTTTATGCTTCATGAATTCAATTAATGGAGAGATATTAAATCGATCATCTAACCAATTAAAAATTTTATTCCCGGTTTCCTTCAGCATAATCAGCCCACTTCTGTTGGTTTTGAAATAATAATTTCATCATTAATGATATTAACGGACAATTCATCCAGCGGTCTCGGCGGCGGTCCGGATATGTTGCGTCCTTTCAAATCATATATTCCATTATGGCAGGCACAAAATATTTGTTTGGTATCAGTTCGATATTGCACTATGCAATCCAGATGTGTGCATGTTGCTTCAAATGCAACAAAATTGCCACGGTCTGTTCTGATCAGGATGACCGGTTTGCGGCCGAATTTGACGATTTGATACGTATTGGGTCGAAATTCACCAACAGATCCTGCTTTAATTGAATTAATATTGGCTTCCGGAATTTGGGGAGGTTTTAAATATGATATCACCGGGTAGAAAAGACTAACCAGCCAACCTAAAAATCCACCTCCCAGAATAATATTTATAAATTTCCGCCTGTCTACTGCCATATATCCCTCTTTTTCTATAATTACTTTAGTACGAAATTATATACAGAATCATTTTCTCTATCTTCTTAGAATGATATATTTACTTAAAAATATTTTAAAGTATAAAAAGGATTACCACGTATCTGTTTTGCACTTATTATGAAAAAAATCTGGAAAGCGCAATGATAATATGATTTTAATATAAAATTATTGGTAGAATTATTAATGCAATACGAATATATATTACTTACTCTAGTGTTATGTCAATCAAGTACTCTCGGTTGCGTCAATCTTCCAAACTGCGTTCGGGATTTCGGAATATTAAGCGTTAACACCAGTTGCTGAAACAAGCTCAGCATGACACTATGACGTTACAAATATGACATGACACTAGGCAAATTTGGATATGAAAACATCTAATTTTCTTACTGAATATAGATACAAAAAAGGTACAGGGTAATATAACCCCTGCACCTTTTATGAATATTCCTTATTTCATAACAAGCATTTTATTAGTAACCACAAATTCTCGACTAGTCATTCTATAGAAATACATTCCTGATGCTAATCCAACCGCATTAAACTCAATTGTATATTTCCCCGCTTTCTTATATTCATCGACCAAAACCGCAACCTTCTGCCCAACTATATTATAGATTTCTATCTTAACTTTGCCGGCATTAGGCAATGTAAAATTGATCTTAGTGCTTGGATTAAATGGATTTGGATAATTCTGGGATAACGTGTAGTTTTTGGGAAGTGCAACAAAAGATCCTGTAACAGACGTTACATCCAGATCCCACCAAATACCGCCGGGTCCATAATAATACATCAATGTATCGGCAAGTGCGATATCTGTTGCTTCAGTCCAGTCGGTAAAATCATCATTAGTAAAATCAATACCAAAATCAGGATATCCATCTTTCATATGACAACTGACGGCACATGAGCTCGGCATTTCATTTAATTTGGTCTTTTGCGGTGGAATAGGTTCAAATGTGTGAGAATGAATGTCATAAGCAACGGCAGATTTAGCAGTCTTTGGATTATGGCATTTGGAACAACGTGAGGTTGCTTTACCCACTGGATCATAGCTATGATTTGTATGTGCAGATACAACGGCGCCAATTTCATTCTCGTAGGTAACATAATCAGCAACCCATTCTGTGGGAATAGCTTCAAAATCACCATGTGTCGCATGGCAGGAAAGACATAGCGTATTATTATCATTCTCTGTAGCTATCACAAGTTCTCCACCAAGACTGTCTTCTTCGACAATCTCCGCTCTTATGTGATGTGGTTTAGTATTATGTACATCATGGCATTCAAAGCATGTTACATTATGGAAGGTAAAAGTAGGTTTACTGCTTTCAGAAAAACCTAAAAATTGTTGCCGGTGGCTTTTTGAAGTTTTATCATCCGGCCAGTCTTTACCACCATCGGTAAAAAAATCCGCAGCTAAATCCCCAACTTGCGGTGAAACTAAATTTTCATCGTCGAAGGGAAAACCAAAGGTATTATTAGGTAGACTTTTACCACGGTTATGGCACATGCCACAAAGATTAGTGGACTGTTCTGCTGTCAGGTCTGTCGCCGGATTAATGATATTAGCTTTGCTCGGCGCTCCTTGATGATCACCTCCAGGCCCGTGACAGGATTCACACCCGGTATTAATTTGATCAAGATCTCCATCACCATCTAAATCGAAAATATTGTTATAGTTACTATATTTTGATTCATCTAATACAGGAGCTCCCGAAGCTATCCATTCCCCATTTCCATCCTTAGCTAACTCTAGTCCCGTCATGTGACAACCCGAACATCCTTTTGACATACTTACACCACCCGCCGCATCGGCAAGAGTTGAACTTGTTGTATAAATTGGCTGGTTACTCGCGTCCCACCATGCATTCGCGTGATAAGTAACATATTCCTGGGTTTTATCATTATATTGTACCGGTGATATGTAAAGTGCTGCCGATTCTCCCTCTGAAGTATTAATTTTTACCATATAGCGCTGTTTATATAATCCACTTCCACCATATGTCAGGTATACATTATGTGTGACCTGCCCGATTGTAATTGTATACCCAGAGCCGGCGCTATAATTTAATATAGGAGCATTAGGTTTGTATTGATCAAATGCACTTGAAATATCATTAAAATTTAAACCATCTTTGAAATCATCAACCAGATTCTGATCTCCATCGGCGACTATTCCATAAAGGTCCTCTAAAGAACGCGCATCATCCGGAACATGTGAATATCCGTTTGCATGCAACGATGAACGCCAACCTGTCATATCACCTAATCCCACATTGTTATGACAGTCCAAACATCTTTCAGGTCCAACATAAGTCTGAGCCTGTAAGAGTCCTAGTGACAGAGATACAATAAATAAAAATGTAAATACACCATAACGTTTCATCATAATAATTCCTCCTGTTTATAAAGATTAATTGTTAATACTGGTGCTGCAGTTTTGATTTTGTCAGGGCCGAAATAGAATCTTTTATTTCTTTAGGATCAATTGGTTTATGGGCATAAAAATAAATCCCCAACTGACTTATTTCTCTCCCCAGATTAATACTGGGATCAGAAGTAATAAATATTATATTTATATTTTTGTTGACTTTCCTGACTGAGTTTAATAAATGTGCGGAATTTGGTTTTAAAAAGTCATCATCAATAATGAGCAGTTTTGGATTATCTGTACAAATTGTAGACATTAGATCTAACGGATCGTTACTTTTAGCATATACATCCACTATATCAAACTGAGATGCAATATCCGATCTAAACATGTGCAATAGTTCACTATCATTTGTAACAATTAACACTTTCATAATATTTATTTTTGCAATTGCTGTGCCATAAATAAAAATTTCATTAATGAATATCGAGTAAAATGAAGAACAAGAACAGAGTGTATATGTGTAAATATGTATAAATATGTTGGTTATTATTTTTTTACGGTTTTAAATGATAATTAAAAGAGAATTTATTTTGGGGTATTTTGGTCACAGTGGGACAAGAATAGGACAGCGTTTTCAATTTAATTTTGTTTTTATTATATTCCCTGCACCATGTTCAAAACCGTTAAAAGCAATTTTATTTTTTTTACTATTATATTTATACTTTTAAGCATTGGCATTCCCACATACTTTCTGTTGATTCAATTCAGAGAAAATTTTGATCAGCGCTCCCGCGTCATGTTAGAAACCACTCTCGATGTATTACTTTCCGGCATTGAGAATCAAATGCTCCTAAGAATTCATGATAAGATTGATGAAGTTGTAGATCAAGTGGCAAAGTATAGAGGTGTTGATCATTTAAGAATATTCAGCAAGGATGGTACTATTATTTATTCATCCGATGATACGGAACGTGGTCAGAATATAAGTGTAATCTCACCTCATCATGATACAAATGCGAATCATAACAAGCGAGTAATCTCAAGGCTTAGTGGCCGCAGCGTCTATTCGACATTGATGCCTATCAGGAATAAACCGGAATGCCGGCAATGCCATACGGACACCGCTGTCATTGCTTATATTGATGTAGACACCGACCTGACACAGGCAGAAAGATATTTTTATACAGGCTCGTATCATATTTTATTTCTGGCAATCGCCATCGTTTTGATTCTATTTTTCGGATCTTATATATTGTTCAATAAAATCATCCATAAGCCGTTATCAGATATCAATCAGGCATTAGAAGAAGTCGAAAGGGGAAATCTGGACATACAGCTGGATATAAAAAAACTTGATGAGATCGGTTTGATTAAGAAAAGATATAATAAGATGGTATCACGTCTGCAAGCCACCCAGGAGGAAGTCAAAGAATTACACTTAGAGCAGTTACAAAGGGCAGATAAGCTGGTAACCCTGGGAGAATTAGCCGCAGAACTGGCGCATGAAGTAAATAATCCTGCAGCGATTATTCTATCTCGCGCTGATTATCTCAATCTTATTTCAGAAAAGAACCCACAGCTACAGAAGTATGCAGAAGATATTCAGGTAATAATTGACCAGATTGATAAAGTTTCAAAAATTACCTCCAATATATTGAGATACAGTAAAAAATTACCGAAAATATTCAGCGATTTTGATCTTAATACGATTATCAGGGATAGCATACAATTTTTAGAACCAAGATTGCAAAAAAAACAAATTTCCATAGAGATGAAGTTTAATACGTTATCTGCCCTTATATTTGGTGATCCCCAACAAATCGAGCAGGTGATTATAAATCTGGTCAATAATGCAATTGATGCGCTACCCGAAAAAGGTCGTATAATTGTATCCACCAAAATTAATCGTGAAGAATATATCGAGCTGTCGGTGTGCGACACGGGAAGCGGGATCTCACCAGAAGCACAACAAAAAATATTCTCACCGTTTTACACAACCAAATTGCCTGATAAAGGCACAGGATTAGGTTTATATATTGTGAATAATATATGTAAAAATCATGCTGCAGTAATTACTTGTGCCAGTGAACCGGGAAATGGAACTGAATTCTTAATCAGATTCAAGGGAAAAGGTGTTAATACATGAAAAAAATTCTCATAATAGATGACGAACAGGATATGCTCAATAGTCTGCATAAGATTCTCCTGCACAGATCGGAGTTTGATATCTACAAAATACAGGATGGCAGGAAAGCATTGGATGCTGTTGTAAAAATGAAATATGATTTAATCATTACCGATTTAAAAATGAAAGATATATCCGGTATAGATATTCTTCGTGCTGCTTTTAAAATATTTCCGGATTCTGTCGTAATTGTAATATCAGGTTATGGAACAATTGAGGCAAGTGTTGAAGCCATGCAGGAAGGTGCTTTTGATTTTATAGAGAAACCGTTCACATCTAAAAAATTATTCGCCTGCATTGACCGGGCGTTTGAACATTATGATGCTAAAAAAACTATTATGGAGAAAGAGTACCGTGGCGATAGCGAAATAGCCGGCCTGGTTTATAAAAGTAAACAGATGAAGGAAATTGTCAAAATGGTACATAAGTTGGCACCGGGCAATATGAATATTCTGATTACCGGTGAGAGCGGTACCGGAAAAGAGATAATAGCGCGGGCAATTCACAATCTCAGTAACAGAAGGTCAAGCCCGTTCGTACCCGTTAATTGCGGGGCATTACCCGAAAATCTGTTTGAAAGTGAACTCTTTGGCCACGAACGAGGTGCTTTTACCGGTGCAGTTAAAACAAAACCCGGATTACTGGAATTTGCCAATCATGGTATTTTCTTTTTTGATGAGATCGGTGATTTGAGTCTTCCCTTACAGGTAAAACTACTCAGAATGCTGGAAGACCGTCAAATCAGACGAGTTGGCGGCCAAAAGGAAATTAGTATAGATGTAAGAATAATTGCCGCAACCAACAAGGACCTTTCAGAAGCCATAAAACAACGAAAATTTCGTGAGGATCTTTATTACAGGTTAAATACAATACAAATTGAAATTCCGCCTTTAAGGGAGCGAACTGATGATATTATCCCGCTTGCCGATCATATATTGGCAGAGTTCTGTGCAAAAAATGATAATATTTCCAGGAAATTTTCGTTGGAAGCGGAAGAAGTCATGAAAAATTACGCCTGGCCGGGGAATGTGAGAGAACTTCAAAATATTATAAGCCGGGCATATTTTCTCTGCGCATCAAAAATAATCGATAAACAAGATATTCCGCTGCCTGTATCCGACCAGTCGATTTCACTTGACCAAAAAATGTTTAACTTGTCATATAAAGAAGCTAAAGAATATGTCCTGGAAAAATTTGAGGTTGAATATTTAACTCATCAGTTACGAAGAAATGAAGGTAATATATCCCGAACAGCTGAAATATGTGAAATTGACCGAAGATCAATTCACAGATTAATAAAAAAATATAATATTGTTTACCAATAATAATATATAGAGGATTATTATGAAATTTAAATTACCACACTCAACCCAAAACTGGATATCCCTGATCGGGGCAATGATTGCCGCGATAAGTTTTTTTATGATTGTATTTCTATTTATGATAACCGATGTTCT
>CAYULK010000002.1:0-31186 GCA_964445625.1 uncultured Calditrichota bacterium | reverse complement strand
CATATAAGGACGTATAAACCACACCGCTTAAGGCACCGCCGAGACCAATGGCCAGGAAATTCGTACCCATATACAGGCCGGCTTTCTCCTTTGGTGCAATCCAGGTGATATATTCCTGGATTCTGGGGGAGGATATCATTTCACCGATAGCTACGAAGGTAATACCCAGAAACACCCAGGCTACTGAGCCGATATTGGCGTAGGCCAGTACTAAAAATCCTACTGCCAAGACACCGAGTCCGATTAAAAAGGTTGAAACTGCGGCACGTTTTTCAAAAATGCGGGAAACAAGAACTTGAAATATCATTATGACATAACCGGTATGAGCAACCGTTTCGCCTAATAAGCGCCAGGTACCGTGCTCATCGGTATGCGAGAAAAAATTGGCAAACGCTGTGCCGAAGACACTCTTTAATTGCAGATAAAGGGTTGCGGTATCAAGAGTGCCATCGATGTATATGGCCAGCAGATTGAAGAATGACCAGAAAGGAAGCCAGAAGAACAGACCGATTATAATGAGAAATACTGAAAACTTTATATCTGATAAAACCTCAAAGATTTCTAAAAGTTTGTTACGAAGCGGCACCGGTTTTAATTCACGCTCAGGCTCTTTATAAAAAAAGATGGTAATCAAAAGCATAACACCAATGGCAATAGCAGCGGCCACAAATGCATGATTCCATGAAATAGCACGTAATTTACCAGCCACAATAGGACCAAACGAGGCACCGACATTTACCATGGCATAAAAAATTCCAAAACCGAGTGTTTTATTTGTTTTATCGGTCACCGCACGTACAGTTCCAGAAATCAGTGGTTTAAAAATTCCTGCGGCCAGGGCAATGCTGAGCATGGTCAGCGCAATTCCGGAAAACGATTTTGTCAGAATAAGCAGCAGAATTGACGGCAGATATGCCAAATATGAGATGATAAGAATCTTTTTAAATCCAAACCGGTCGGCAAATGTGCCGGAAATAACCGGTGTCACATAAGAAAAAAACAGGAACAAACTCTGGATTATTCCGAGTTGTGCCTGTGAATAGCCCAGAGATGCCATATAGATTCCAAAGCCCATGTAAATACCATAATAAGCAAACCTCTCCAGTACTTCGACCGAGTTGGCCACCCAGAATACACCGGGAAATGCTGTTCGTTTTTCCATCTTATGTCCCTCTTGAATGATCAATCACTAAAAACTTGTATAATAATATACACTTAGTAATTATTGACTTTTAAAAGAATGCAATATAACATATAGAAATTATTAATACAAAATCTGAATTGTATTAATTTTCAGATGCATATTTAATGCAAGTCGTAGGTTTCACATCAGTTATTAGTTACCACACCATCTAAACTATAAGGAGAGAATTTGATAAATCACATAAAAAAGCCGACTCAGATAAAATCAGCCGGGACTAAACTAAAAATTATAAACGAATATATTGGTCTTGTTAATTCTGACACTTCAGATGTAAGTATTGCCCGTATGAAAAGTCCTCAGGGGTGGGAAGAACCTGCGCAAACTCCTGATTTTAATGAGTATACGCTGGTATTGAAAGGAGAAGTTCATGTTAAAACACCTGATGATACATTCATCATAAAAGCCGGCGAAGCTTTTATTGCCGAGAAAGATAAAAATGTTCAATACAGCACACCGGGACCGATTGGCGCAGAATATATTGCCGTTTGTGTTCCGGCGTTTTCACCGGATACCGTACACCGCAAGGATGAATAAACAGAAGACCTGCACCGTTTAATTACAAATTACTAATTACACATCGTATCTGTATACATCTGCTCGTAATTAGTCATTAGTAATTCGTAATTATTTATGGGGATTTGCAATGGAAGAATTGGATTTTAAAATTACTGCTGAGTGGAGAAACTGGCTGGCTGGAAATCATAATAAGTCCTCCGGCATATGGCTGGTTTTCTATAAAAAGGAAACCGGCAAGCCGACACTGATATATGAACAGGCCATTGAAGAAGCACTATGTTATGGTTGGGTGGATAGTATTATCAGGAAGATCGACGAACAAAAATATGCCAGAAAATTTACCCCCCGCAAAAATAACAGTAATTGGTCAGAATCGAATAAAAAACGGGTCGCCCGTTTGATCAATCAAAGCCGCATGACCAAACCCGGTTTACACAAGGTCGCTATCGCGAAGCAGAATGGTATGTGGGAAAAACCGGACCGCCCGCAAATTTCGTTTGAGTTACCTGAAGAATTCAAATCGGCTCTCGATAAAAATCATAAAGCAAAGCAAAATTTTACTGCACTGGCCTCCTGGCGATCAAAACGAATACTTCACTCTTCCAAAATATTGCGTTGGGAACCCACCATATTCGGTACCTGATTCACCACCGGATGGAAAGGCCATCAGGAAAAGCTCCCAGTTATTCGCCAGTGAATACTGTATCGCGGGCGCCCCAATCCAGGAGTAATCTGTCGGATTATAGATTACAAAAAAACTTCCACGCCAGAGCGCTGATATCTGATAGGCAATTTCCTGAAACACTGAATGACGCGCCGGGGTAAGTTCACCCGTGAACAGAATATCATACCGGCGATATCCTGCATTTTCAGTCGTACCCAATCCGTTATATATATATTCGGTATGCGTATAAAAACTATTCCCGAAAGTATAATCATAGGAAAGCGCAATCGTCCAGTAAGGAGTTTGAATATGTTTTTCAACGATAAAATCAGTAAGATCTTCAGGCTGTAAATTAAATGTTGTATAACGGATATCAGGATCGGTGTACAGCACTTCGCCCCTGAATCCTCCATCCCAGATCTCTCCGGCCCAGTTGCCGGCCAGTTTCAGGCTGTTTCGATACCATCCGGCAATCAGAGCCACATCGTAATTCAAATAGTTCATCACATACCGTCCGGCATATATCACATCATTTTTTGTACGCCCCGGTGTAACGGCAATATTGAACTGGGACAATGAGCCCGTATAATATTGTATGTGTCCGGCATCTGTACCGGATCGCTCATCATAGTCAAAATCCAGGATATCGTAGGGATTGAAAAAATCGGTAGGATTCCAGACCAGGCAGGTTCCCCAGGCAATACGCTGCCGGCCGAGAATCACCTCAATATCCTTATAAATCCAATCCAGATACAGACGGTCTATCTCTGAAGAAGCATACCAGTCATCCTCCTCTTTCCATTCGACTTTGAGATCAAAATAATAACTATCCGTCGTCAAATTGCTCAAAAACTTCTGACTGAGTTTTATATTCTTTTGATAAATTAACAGATTTCTGGCCTGGGCAGTAAAAGTCAATCCATCAGCAGGATACCAGAACAGGTTCAGACGAAGTTGTGCTGTGTTTTGTAATCTGCCGATTTCAAAATTTTGGAAATTTTCAAATTCTTCAGGAAGCAGAGAATAATCATCATCGGCATATGTAATCAGATCCTTGGCATACCCGCCAAACTCCCATTGGGATAGCTGGGCCCGCGTGGTTGAACATAGCAATGTTATCAGTAGTAATAGTGTAGAATTTTTAGTCATATTAGGTTTATTAATTCCTGAGCACCTGAGTCCTGGGTAAAATTCAAAATGTAGAATGTAAAACTCAGAATTTAAAAGGAATTTATTATTCTCACTTAAAAATCCTTTTACATTTTACATTCTTAAATCTACATTTTACATTTAATAAAATCCTGGAGCCTGGGTCCTTTGGCCTTTAGCTTTATGCCTTTGGCCTATAAATTCATGGAAGAATTCATCCTGATCGAAGATCCGACCCGCGGCGAATTGTTTCCCCGAGGGAAACGTAACTATCGGCGTTGCCTATGGCCTATTGTCTATTGCCTACTGTTATCTTCCGCCACTGCCCCATCCCGCAGGGTAATAATCCTGCGTGCCCGGTTCATGACCCGTACATCATGGGTTGAAAAAATAAATGTCATATCATGGTTCTTATTTAGATCCTCCATCAGATCCAGTAACGATTCTGCTGTTTCCGAGTCCAGGTTGGCTGTCGGTTCGTCGGCCAGTACAAATACCGGATGCGAGGCCAGTGCCCGGGCTACGGCAACGCGCTGCTGTTCACCACCGGACAAATGTGCCGGGCGTGAATTTATCTTGTCACTTAACCCGACCTGGTCCAAAAGTGCGGAAGCCCGTGACTCCCTCTCTTTTTTATCCACATCCTGCAACAGCATAATAAATTCAACATTTTCACGCGCCGTGAATACGGGAATAAGATTATAGGCCTGAAAAACAAAACCGATATTTTGCAGACGGTAATCAACCAATGCCGAAGAGGATAAATTAGATATATCGCTGCCGTCAATGATTACCTTGCCATTATTGGGTTTATCCAAACCGCCAATCATATTCAGTAATGTCGTTTTCCCTGAACCCGATGGCCCCACAATGGCAGTAAATTCTTTCTTTTCGATATTAAATGATACATTCTTAACAGCATGGACCGGGATTGAGGAAGAATTATAAGTTTTATCTACGTTCCGGATTTCAATTAAAGCCATGGTTCATTTCCTTTCTATACATCACTAATAAGTACGTATTGCTTCTGATGGCACCAGATGAGTGGCCTTCCATGCCGGAAGCAACGCAGCAATATTTGCCGCGAGCACTATCATTATCGTTAGTATAATATACATTGCCGGCGGTAATGCCGGATACAGCATGGTAGTAGCACCGAAACTTTCCAGACTGGTAGAGATAGCTGACAAATCTATACCGCTTCGATTATAATACATGATTGACAATCCGCCAATTAACATTCCGGCAAATCCACCGGTGAGTGACAGAAAAATCGTCTCAAGTATGATCATGCTGAATATTTTCCATTTCTTCATTCCGATCGCCAGCAATACACCAAATTCACGTGTGCGGTCAACAACCGACATCAACATGGTGTTGGTGATTCCGAACAGCAGAGCAAATAATATGATACCGACGAAAATATAGGACCAGAGGGCGGTAGTTTCTGAAATATAGGCCAGCTCCGGTGCAATATCACTCCAGGATTCCACCTGCAACCCGGGAAATTTAACTAGTAACGCATTTTTAACAGAATCGATATGATCGGAATGTTCTGTGCGGATAACGATTTCGTGTACGATCGGCTCAGTATCAAGAATCCTGTACAGATCACTTTGTTGGACAAACACATTCGTTTCATCAAATAGTGTTGATGCGGTTTTAAATATTCCCACAATACGACATGCAACATAACCGATGCCTCCTCTCAGATCCTGAAAGCTGAGCACCACTTTGGAGCGCATCTTTACATTTAATCTTTTCGCTAATTTTTTCCCAATCAGAATCTGATTTTTTCTGCCCGGAACAAAGTACTGTCCTTCAGTAATGCTTGAATGGATATCTGTTATTTTCCGGGAATCTTCCGGTACAATTCCGGTGATCTGAACACCATATGAGGAGGCCGGAGATGCCGCCATACCCATCAACAACACTCTTCCGGCAGCCGCCTGTACATAAGGTATTTTCCGGGTATGCTCTAATGCCTGTATTGCATCGGGAATAAAATTGCGTACATCTTTATCTTTCTCATAGTCCTGCTTATGAATTTGAATATGCGAGATGCTACGGCTGATAGCTGTTTCAACCATAGAATCCATCATACCCATCATAATCGCTCCGGAAAAGAGGCCGCCCCATAAGCCGAAACTGATGGCGGCGACGATGATCAGGCTGCGCTTCTTTTTACGCCAGATGTTTTTCCAGGCCAGTGATATTAACATAGTATGACTCCCTTACAGTTTAAATTCGAAATCCGAATATCGAAATTCGAAACAAACTCTAAATTCAAAATCCTAAGATTCAACATTTCTATCTTTATTATAATTATTTCACCCCGATGGGGTTATATATCTTTTTTTATCTTTACCGTGGGCAATACCCACGGCTCAGGGACTGAGGGGCTAAATCAGTGTATTTGTCCTCTTTACCCTTTAGCCTTTTATCCTATTTTCCTTTTATCCTTCCCAATTCTCTTCTTGTTACCTGATACCATATACCCTATACCTTTTTACTTATCTACCCCCTGATAGTCGTAGTCGGATCCATGCTTCGGAGGAATAATGCAGGATAAATTACCGTAACCAATGCAATGCAAAAAACGACCAGTGCCTGAGAGATAAAAATTGACGGCTGGGCACTAAATGCCATTATTGGTTCGATACTCAGTTGATCATAAAGTTCGGCTGCACTTCCGGTGAGTTCGATCGGATTATATACCAGATAAAAAATAATCGGGATACTTCCCAGAATACCCATAATTACACCGAGCAATGATAACAGAAATGTCTCGATAGCCATTATCATCAATAATTTTCTTTTGC
Organism: uncultured Calditrichota bacterium; assembly: GCA_964445625.1. Taxonomy (GTDB): domain Bacteria; phylum Calditrichota; class Calditrichia; order JAJRVZ01; family JAJRVZ01; genus CAVXXB01. Next base: position 24,831 of record CAYULK010000002.1, on the reverse strand, counting down.
GCATACCTAATGAAACTAAAATCGCCAGTTCACGTGCCCGCTCGGATACCATCATCATCACAGTTCCAAAAACACCAAATCCAATAACAATATAAAGAATCGCCAGCATTATAAGTCCGCTGACATTATCCACCTCTATATTTTGCAGTAATTCCGGCATCATCTCTTCCCATGACATTATTGTTTGACCTTCTGTCAGGTATGGTTGAATATCTGCCATAACCTGTTCAAGGAATCGGTTATCATCTATCATAATCGGAAGGGATGTTATCCTGTCCGGGCAGGAAAATACTTCCTGTGCTTTTGATAATGCCATCAATATCATGGCATTATCCATAGCCTTAAAAGGCAATTTAATAATCCCGGATATCGGTAATAGAGCTGCCGCAATTTGGCCATGATATCCCTGGCCATAGACTACCAGACTATCTCCCACCCCTGCGCCGAGCATATCAGCCAGACCGGAACCAATTAGTAGCTCCGGTGAATTTTTATCGATAACCTTGCCTGCGATTAGCTTGTCGAAAATCCCGGTCATTTCATGCTCCATTTGTGGATCAATGCCAATGACCTGTGATACTTTGGTTATCGAATCATGTGAAATCAGCGCAAACGATTCCAGTCGCGGAGTAAAATGCATCAGGTTATCAATCGACTTCAGATTGGAATACAGATCAGAATTCACTTCGATACTCTCATCCAGTGAGCGCTTATCCCAGTACTCATCACCCTGAATTTGCAGGTAACCGGTAAATAATTTGGCCGATGAATGTATCATATAGCTGTAAGACCCCAGTTGGCCGGAGCGCATTAACGCAGCCAGTATCACGGCAAAGAAAACAGATGCGGCAACTATTATTGTTCTTTTTTTATTGCGCCAGATGTTTCTCCAGCTTAGTGTTAAATACATTTTTTGCCTTTCTGCCGGATTTTGCTCTATTAAAACGAATCTACTTGCTTGAATGAGACCCTGAAACGAGTTCAGGTTGAAAATCCCGAGTATCGGGAGTGACACAATTGTCATCCCGAACTTGTTTGCCCGCCGAAGGCGTGGGTTCGGGATCTATTACGTAGATGTAGTCCATCTTTTGGTGTACTATCTTGTCCGTAGTTGTAGTCCATCTTAAAGATGGACTACAACTATCTTACCCGCTTCATATTTTGCTGTGAGAAAAAAGATTCGTTTATGTCGATATTAAACTCAATGGATATATATTCCATGACTGTTTTTTGACCCGGCTTATCAACGGGTATCATTTCCCAATGGGTGGGAATGGTTCTTCCCCCCATCTTCTTAATTTTACTGCCGATCATTGATTTTACGAGATACTCATCCTCATCAAAATAATCCGCACGCAGTTGCAGATAGCCCTGCTTGGATACCCACATGATGACTTTTCCCCAGACCACACCGGCTTCAGGTTTTGGTATCATCTGGATTTTGTGGCATAAATATCCGTCAACCTCTTCCTCACCGGCAAACGAATGCACATAATCCTTCACAACGGAAGATTGTTTGACCAGGTCATCATTGGTAAAATCTGATCCCATCCAGGATTGCATCATCATTGAAGGCGGAATTTTTATTACCCGGTGCACACTCGGAATCCAGTTCCACACTTCTTTTTCCCTTTTAAGAGTCACAGTGCCTTTATCCTTGGCCGGCGCATTAATCAGAACAAGTGCAAACTCTGGTTCAAACGACCATGTTTTCATTTCAATTTCACGTGACCAGTCAGGTTTTATGACACTCATTTTCATCTCAGAATAGCTGCTTTTTGATTTGATTAATTCATCAGCCTTTGCCACGACATCCTTTGCCGACTCGGCATATAAGACTGTGGAAAACAGGAAAATCAAAACTATGTAGATTTGCTGTGCCATTTATTTGTTACCTCCCTTGATTTCGGTTTTTATGCCATTCAAAAATCCATCCAGCATGACTGTTGATACCTTTTTGATATCGATCACACCACGATCCACGATCCACTGCAGCATGAGACCATCAAACGCACCGATAAATGCCGATGACATGGAGTGCACATCCATTTGCCGGAAAACTCCCCTGGATATCCCTTCATTAAGTATTTCAGAAATTACCTTTCGGTACTCGGTGTAAATCGATTTGAGATCAATAATCTCCATCACATCCGTGTCTTTATTTCTCACACCCTCGGCCCAGAAATCCATCATTATTTCGGCAAATTCTCCCCCGTCATGCAGAAAGGAATTAAAAAATGTTTCGATTAAAAGCCGAAGTTTTTTCTCCGGATCATCTGTAGATTGAAGAGCCGAGTATACGCCTTGCTCTGTCATTTTAAAAAGAAATTGAAAAGCAGTAGTAAATATTTCTTCCTTACTGCGAAAGTATTCATAGATGGTACCTTTACCCACACCGGCTTCACCGGCGATATCGATCATTTTTGCTTTCACAATACCCTTCCGGGCAAAAACACGCATGGCCGCATGCAGGATTTCGAGTTTCTTGGCTTCTTTATCAACGATTTTCGGCATTTTTAAATTTTATTATGACCGACCGGTCAGTATTATGTTAATCAATAATATGAAAATTGTCAAGATTTTTTTTGTTTTTTAACAGAGTAAAATACAGATTTTACCGTACCCGGAGGGATTAAACAATTATCGAATTGAGCGTTCCCAGATACAACCCGGGAACAAGAATAGTAATGAAATAAATCGGGCATAATTTAATATGTGCTTTACTCAAATGAAATACTAAAAACTGATATTTCGCCTGTTTTATTGCACGATAACGGACAATTTTTATAACAATAGCATCAATAATTAAATTCTTTTCTAAAAGCGTCGAAAATAGTATTAAAACTAATCGAATCGCAGCTTACAAATATGAATGAAAATCAAAAAAATAATCCGGTGATCGGTGTGGATTTTGAAGGTACCGTAGTTCGGGCCGGATTGGTTAAAAATAATCAAATAAAAATATTCCACAACACAAAAATATCCGGCCGCGAATCAGAAAAATATATCCTGGATAAATTGGTGGGCGTAATAAAAAAGGTCTACTCAAAGGACCTTTCAGGAATTGGGATCGGAGTTCCCAGCCAGGTGGATGTAAAAGAAGGCATCGTTTACAATGCAAAAAATATTCCGGCATGGCATGAAATTCACCTGAAAAAAGTACTCGAGGCACAATTCAAATGCCCTGTTCATATCAATAACGATGCGAATTGCTACGTACTGGGTGAAAAATATTTTGGTAAAGGACGTGAATACAATAATATTGTTGGTCTGATTCTTGGCACCGGTATGGGCGCCGGATTGATCATCGATGGCAAACTTATTCCCGGGTCCAGCTGTGGTGCCGGTGAATTTGGTAAAATTCCATATAAAGAAGGTAGTTTTGAGAGCTATTGTTCAGAGATTTTTTTCGATGACCAATATGGCAAGCCCTTTGAAGAAATCTTAAATCGCGCACAATCAGGTGATGAAGAAGCAAAACAGATATTTAATGTGTTTGGCCGGCATGTGGGTGCTGCAATTCTGACCATTATGTATACTGTCGATCCTGATCTGGTGATTATTGGCGGATCGATTAGAAAGGCTTTTAAGTTTTTTTTCGATGCCATGTGGCAAACGGTATCGGCCAGTCCGTACAAGCAAGCGCTTAACAAGCTAAAGGTGGATGTTAATGAAGAGCCAAATATAGGCATTCTTGGCGCTGCTTACCTCTTTCACAGCTCACAGAGTAACGGAACCCCGCTTGATGTGGATAATCTGGCAGACAGTTCCGAAAATCCGGTCGATGAAAGTCAGAATAAATATTTTAAATTATTTAACAGAATTGCTGATCCGGTCCTGATTTATGATAAAAAAACCCATAGCTATCTGGGATGTAATCGTGCTGTCGAGAAAGTATATGGCTATACGCCACAAGAGATAAAATCTTTAACACCCTTTGACCTGCACGATCCGAAAGATCACAGAAAGCTGGAAAAAAGTATTAATATTAAAAATAAAAATTTTCCCTTTCACTTTAATCATATTACAAAATCAGGTAAGAAACTAGAAGTGGAGGTTATATCTGATGAAATAATGTATGAAAACCGCAAATCAATGATCAGTATTGTCCGGGATATTACAGATCGCAAACGGGTTGAAGATGAACTCCGACGCTCCAAGAGCCATCTTGAAGAGGCCAAAAAACAAACCGATAATATCCTGCGCCATGTGGAAGAAGGTATATTCCTGCTCGGTTCTGATTACAAAATCAAATCCCAGTATTCTGCTGAACTGGAATCAATCTTTTTCCGGAACTCACTTGGCAATAAAAAATTTCTGGATATCCTGGAGAATAAAGTTCCCAATGATACCCTGGGTTTAACAGCTGAGTTCCTGGAACTGATGTTCAATAATGAATTTGAACAGAACATGATTCGCGAATTGAATCCGCTCAGTAGAGTCGAAGTCCACTTAGACGGATCTGGTTCAGAAGAAAAACAGCTGAAGCATCTCGATTTTAATTTTCAGAGAATACTCAACCGTGCCGGAAAAATTAACGAATTGATGGTCACCGTCATCGATAATACGGACCAGGTACTGCTGGCTGAAAAATTAAAACGATCAGAAGCCAAGACAAAAAATCAGCTGGAAATTGTGCTCGTCCTTCTCAGGGTCGATCCGGTAATGTTAACTGAATTTATAGACAGCGCCAGCGTCGAACTGGAAAAAATGGAAGAACTTCTTTCTGAATTAAAACAGGAAGGAAAAAATGAAAAAATTCTGGAAGAAGTATTCCGGTCCGCGCATCTGATCAAGGGTAATGCCGGCCTGCTTGATTTGACAATTTTTGCTGAAGAAGCGCATGCCTTCGAACATATCATCGACCATCTGCGTAACAAAACGATCATTGCCGAAAGCGATGTCAGAAATATTCAGGTAAAACTTCTGGAAATAAAACAAAATTACCAGGAAGTGATCAGTCTGATCGATAAAATTGGCCGGATTCATGCTCAGTTCCGACCAAAACGCAAGTATGAAAATAAATTATTTATCGATTCCCTGCGCCGGTTTATTAGGCAAAATAGCCGGGAACTTGAAAATAATGTCGAATTAGTTGAGAAAAATTTTGACTTTAATGCCATACCACATGGCTATAAAACAACGGTAAAAGAAATTCTGATCCAACTGATACGCAATTCGATTGCCCATGGTATTGAATCATCGGAAGAGAGAATCCAAAAGGGTAAAGATCCGGCTGGCATCATTGAGTTGAGTACGAAGATGGATAAAGACAAACTACAGATATGGATCAAAGATGACGGACGTGGTTTACAGATTGACAGACTCAGGGACCGGGCTATTTCCCTGGGAAAATGGGATAAAGATATCATTTCTAAATGGACTGATGAGGAAATTACAGAAACCATCTTTATCTCGGGAATTTCAACAGCAGGAAATACCAGTATGCTCTCTGGTCGCGGGGTCGGGATGGATATTGTAAAGGAAAAAATTACTCAATTGGATGGTGAAATTTCCGTTTCTTTTAAACCGGAAAGATCATGCCAGTTTATTATAACTTTGCCCCTCAACAATTAATCCGGTGGCCAGTAATAAAGTACTCTGCGTACGGCTTCATTAATAATTTCCTGAATCCGTTCGGAATCAAGCCGGGGTGGGAGTGCTCTTTGCGCCACCCCTCTCCAAATCAGATCCATCGTCTTTGGATCGATAATGTCAATAACCAGGGTTCCCTCCTCATATTTATAGACACTCATACTTGGCGTTCCCCAGTATTCATATCCGCCGTAATAATTGCTATATGGTGCGTATGTATATCCCCAATTAGTCACGTTGATTTTTGAATCAACACTCTTCTGGATAGCAATTAAGAAATCAGGCTGAGTAAATTTCATCTCAAATTCGTTTAATTCCAGTTCGTTTATGACTGCATTTTTAATCCGCCGGATTGATTTATCATGCATTTGAAGATCATTGGGTGCCACCAAAAAATCGAAGGTTTTATAGGGTTTAAAATCATGACCCTCAAGATAATCAAATTGGACACGAACCGACGAGCCGCATGATATCAGAAAAAGACCGAGAATAGATATAATCCCTATTCTCCTAATAATCCGTTGTTTAAGTTTGAATGATCTCATTTTATCTCTTATATATTTAATGGTAGTGAAAAAATAATCAACCGTCTGAGCCGGGCAGGCAGAGTACACAGCGTAATTATTTAGGGGTTTGACTAGCATAGCCCCATGATTTTACAAAATATAGTGATTATTTTCCAAATTAATTTTGATAAATTTTTATTACAATTATTAAAGCGAAATTCTTGTTATTTTAAATACAAATAGAAGTATTCCGGCCTGATCCCACAGAACTTGGTTAGTTACATTTTAGTATATGGCCATAGCAAAGTCATAATCCATGTCCCCATCAGCCCCTATTTTCGGGGTTTCATGACCTTTTTACAGTTATTTATATTTTTTCTTGACAGAAAAAATTGATTGTTGTAAATTGTAAACACTTGGTTAATCGTTTAACTATATTATCATGTATATCACAATCAATCACAATAAAAATCATACTAAGATATGCAGGTTATTCTACTGCAAGAGTTTCTCTATTTATTCATTCATGTTCATCAGCATAGATCTGATTATGTTTATAAGACAGTTTTCAAAATAATTAAAGAACTATAGTATCACCCTTTCGAAAATAGTCAGTGGGCTAATTTAGGGTAGAGATTCAGTATTTATACTCTAAAGTTCAATAAATTACCATCATCCGGTTTTTGATTAAATACTAACTATTCATCATTAGAAAAAACTTTTGATAATGCTATACTAAATTCATAAGGGAGGTTAGCATGAAAGCAAAATATTTGCTGTTTAGCCTGGTGGTAAGCTTAATTTTCGCGGGGCTGGTGGTTGCCCAGGGAATTAGCGTTACAGGGGTAATCATTTCCGCAGAAGATGGGAGCCCCCTACCAGGAGCAAATGTTATCGTGAAGCATACGCAGCAGGGAGCATCTACAGATTTAGATGGTGTATATCTCCTGGAAGATGTTTCTCCTCAGGACACACTAGTTTTTATGTACGTGGGTTTTACAGATGTGGAAGAAACAGTCGGTGACCGTAAGGAGATTAATGTTCGTTTGATTCCTCAGGCCTTTTCTGCGGAAGCTATCGTGGTCATTGGGTATGGCACCCAGCAACGGAAAGATGTTACCAATGCCATAGGCACCTTGAGTCCTCAAGATTTCAACAGGGGTGCCATTACCAATCCTATGCAACTGGCACAGTCCCGGATAGCCGGTGTAAAGATTGTTACGGGCAATGGAGATCTGGGCTTTGCGCCCATGATTCGTATAAGGGGCGGTACATCTGTTTCGGCTTCGAACGAGCCGATGTATGTAATTGACGGTGTACCGGTTGCAAATGTTTCAGCCACTCCCACGTTTGATCCAACGGGACTTAGCGGTGGAACCGGCGAGGACAACCCTGCTGGTGGTCTACGAGATAACCCGCTCAGTAATTTGGATCCCAACGATATCGAATCTATTGATATTTTAAAGGATGCTTCTTCAGCTGCTACTTATGGCGCCCGGGGTGGAAACGGCGTGATCCTGATTACAACCAAGAGTGGACAACCCGGTGGCTCCGCCCTGAATTACTCAGGTTTTGCCAGCACTTCAAGTCAGTATGGTAAATATGACTTATTAAGCGCCCAGGAATACAGAGATTATGCGGCACAGGTAGGCGCAACCCCCGAAATGGGAACAGCCAACACGGACTGGCAGGATGAAATTGCCAGAACAGCCTATTCGCAGAGCCATACTCTTTCTTACAGTTCCGGCAGCGCGACTACCACATACCTGGTTTCACTGAACTACCTTGATGAACAGGGTATTATACTCAATTCCGCGCGACAAAGAGTTTCCGCCCGTTTCAACATTATGCATAAAATGTACGATAATACACTACGATTGGGCTTGCGCTTAAATCCCAGTTACATCACACGTAATAACACACCGTATCGACAAATCGGGGGTTTCCGGGGCGGACTATTCACCAACGTTTTAAAGCATAATCCTACCCTCCCTGTAAAGAACAGCGATGGATCCTTTTATGCTTATGCCAGCCCCGATATCCGCAACCCGGTGGCCATGGTTGAGCTTATCGAAGATCAATCCGAGAATATGCAGATTTTTGCCAATTTCAATGTGGAATATGACTTCATTCCGGAATTAACCGGAAGGATAAATTTTGGATTTGACCGGAGCGACGCTTCCCGGTCCATTTATCAACCAAATAGTATACCATATGCGGCGACCTTTGGCGGAAGAGCCGATGTCGTAAGTACAGACACAAAAAATGTACTTTTTGAGGCAACAGGTAAGTATCAACCGAATCTCGGTGGTAATCAGGACTTGGAAGTCCTGGCAGGATATACTTACCAGGAATTCGAAAGTTCGGGGTTTGGGACAACTGCGCAAAACTTTGTCACAGACGCCTGGTCAACCAATAACCTCGGAGGCGGAGCTGATTTTACAGTTTCACCGTGGTCCTACAGGGCAGATAATCGCTTGATTTCTTTTCTTGGGCGCGGCATTTATAGCCTTGATAATAAGTACCTGTTCAATCTGGCCCTCCGCTATGAAGGATCTTCCCGCTTTGGAGAAGGGAATAAATGGGGTACCTTCCCTTCCGCTGCGGTAGGATGGCGTCTCTCGTCAGAGTCATTTTTAAAAGATGTTAAAATCTTGAATGACTTAAAATTAAGACTCAGTTATGGCATCACCGGAAACGAGGATATTGGTAATTATAATTCATTGGTTATCCTTGGTCCGGGAGCCAATGCTGTTATCGGAGACAAGGTAGTAACCGGTGTATCAGCGACCCAGTTGGCCAATCCCGATCTGAAATGGGAGGAAACCAGCCAGATAAACCTGGGATTAGACTTCAGTTTCCTGGAAAACAGAATCTCAGGTTCTATTGATGTCTATAGCAAAAAAACCAAGGATTTGTTAATTAATTTTGATGTCCCGCAACCGGCAGTGGTAGCGACCGTGCTGGCAAATGCAGGAGAAGTTGAGAATAAGGGTCTTGAGATATCGCTGAATACCATAAATCTCTCTTCGGGAGATCTTTTCTGGCGATCCACATTTAATTTTGCCACAAATTCAAATAAAGTGCTCAATTTAGGAGGCCGGGAATATATTACCACCGGAAGGGTTAGTGGCGCCGGACTATCCGGTGTACAGGCACAAATTATCCTACCCGGCCAGCCATTGGGTACATTCTTCGGTCCTCGTTTCCTGGGATTTGATGACGATGGAAATGAAATAATAACAACCACCGGTGGACCTCTTAATGACGGCAGGTTTGTTTTAGGAAACGCCCGGCCGGATTTTACCTGGGGCTTCTCGAGTATAACGGCTTGGAAGGGTTTTGACTTTCTGTTCTTCTTTCAGGGGGTACATGGATTTGAACTCCTGAATAATACCCGTCTGGAATACCAGCGGCCTTCCAATGTTTTTAATGGTATTAATCTCTTTCACGGAGCACTGGATGATGTCGCAAATGGAATGGACCCCCAGGCTCAGGTTAAATATACCGACAGATTCATAGAAGACGGATCATATATCCGCTTGCAGAACATAACTATAGGGTACACCTTTGAAACTACCTTTTTTAGAAAATTGCGTGTTTACGTGGCTGCCGATAATCTGTTTATCTGGACCGATTACCAGGGCTTGGATCCGGAAGTCAACACCATTGCGCAGAACGGAGGCCCGGTGGCTACTCTCGGAGTAGACTATACTAATTATCCCCGAGCCCGGACCATTTCTATCGGTTTAAACATTGGCTTTAAATAGATTAATAAGAGAATAGGAGGACAAGATATGAATAATCATAGATTTCTTTTTCTGCCGGCGTTCCTTTTAATTTTAATGATCTTTTCAAACTGTACCGATCTCTCAGAGTCGCCATTTAGTTCGGTAACACCGGATAATTTTTATAAAACGGAGCAAGAGTTAATCGCGGCAGTGGTCCCGGTCTATAGCAGTCTCCGCACATTGTCCTGGGGTGAAGGAATACACATGCAGGAAGTATCCTCGGATGAGATATTTGTACCTACGCGAGGCGGAGATTGGGATGACGGAGGAAAGTGGCGGCAATTGCAGGAACATAACTGGGACGCTACCAACTCTGCCGTAGATGGAGGATGGAAAGATTATTTCACTGGCGTAGCACGAGCCAATGCAACCCTGGAAAACTTACAGACCTCGACCAGCGGCTCGGCCCTCATTCCCGTCGCTATTGCGGAAGTAAGAGTGCTTAGGGCCTATTTTTATTGGTTGCTGATAGATCTATACGGCGGGGTGCCGATAGTCACTACCGCATCCCCGGATCCGAACAATCCTCCAACTCCCAATACCAGGCAGGAAGTATTCGATTTTATCGTAGCAGAAGTTGAAGCTGCATTGCCGGATATTAAAGACACATTTGGACGGGAAAGTTACGGCCGGTTAACTTTAGGGGCTGCCAATACTTTTCTAGCCACAGTTTATCTGAATGCCGAGGTTTATACCGGAACACCAAAGTGGAATGAATGTGTATTGGCCTGTAACGCAGTAATTAATTCAGGCCTGTATGAACTGTTGCCCAAATATGCGGATAACTTCAAACTGGCCAATGAAGGACCTGATAACCCAGAGAACATTCTGGTTACTGCCAATAAGGCATTAGATGGTTCGGGATTTTTACGCTTCATGGCTACCTTACATTACAACCAGTTGCCTCAGACTCCTTGGAATGGATTTTCCGTCCTGGCCGACTTTTATAATAGTTACGACACCAGCGATGTACGTTTTATCCATATGCTGGTAGGTCCTCAATTTGTCTTAGGCGGGCCAAATGCAGGCGACCAGGCATTCGATCGCCAGGGTGATACATTGAATTTTACTGTAGAATCTCCCCTGTTCGGCGCCAATGAATCAAATGGCGTGCGCATCCTTAAGTGGGAGGTGGATCCTGATATGAGTGGCGGAAATGCCGGGAATGACTTCGCCATTTTTCGCTATCCGCATGTCCTGCTCAGCAAAGCGGAAGCCTTGAACGAAATCAACGGGCCTAACCAGGAAAGTCTCGACCTGATTGACTCGGTAAGGGTACGTTGCTTTGACCCTTTTGTGCCACTTTCTCTTGCTGATTTCAGTACTAAAAAAGAATTGCGGGATCGCATTCTTGATGAGCGTGGTTTTGAGATGTTATGGGAGGGTTTCCGTCGTCAAGATCTGGTTAGAACCGGGCACTTTCTCGATGCATGGACATTAAAACCCGCAAGTGATGGCCCGTATAGACGAATCTTTCCCATCCCGCAGAGTCAGTTGGATGCAAATCCCAACCTGACACAAAATCCGGGATATTAATTGTAATATCGTAGTATTTTTATTCTACTACAATTTGTCTATAAACGGCCCCGATTTTTAGGGCCGTTTATTTTTTTTTCAATTAACCTGAATTATTCAAAAAACCGATGTTTTAAGGGTATAAGGAACATATAATCAACGATTTAAGCCCTCCTTAGCAAAAGGGGCTTTACTGTCGTTATTTGATAAATCTAATAATTATGCTATTACTGCTAAAAACTTTGTTATTTCCAACGGATCGCCTGGGAGATTAGCAAAACTTTTACTCTCTGAGAATATATATAGCAAAGATGCAATGATATTAATGGCACGCGGATTACACGGATCAAACGGATTTCCACGGATTTTTTATAATATATTTTTTAATTCGTGATAATTCGTGAAATTTGTGGATAAATATTTTTTAAAACTTCGTGACCTTCGTGTTCTTCATGATACTTAAATAATTTGATTGCAGCATTGCTGCGCTATGAATTAACCAGGCTAAATATCTTTTATGTACAAAGTGAAAATAATCTGCCTTCTTTGTGGAATAATTCTTATTCTACTCTCTTCCTGTGATAAGAAACCACCTGACATTCTCGTTGATAGTATGTTTACTTTGCTCCCCAGTGATTATACAGATCTGGAATTTGAAAATACATTGGTTGATGAAACGGATTTTAACGTTTTTAAGTATCGCAATTACTATAACGGCGGTGGCGTGGCTATTGGAGATGTCAACAATGATGGCCTGCCTGACGTGTACCTGGTCGCTAATCAGAAATCCAATAAATTATTCCTGAATCAAGGTGATTTCCAGTTTAGGGAGGTGACGGAGCAAGCAGGAGTTGCCGGAAGCCATACCTGGTCCACTGGGGTATGTTTGGTTGATATCAACGGCGATCAACAGCTGGATATTTATGTCTGCAACTCTGGAAACATCAACGATGACAACCGAGCCAATGAGCTTTTTCTCAATCAGGGAAATAATGAAGATGGTATACCTACCTTTATAGAAACTGCGGCTGAATACGGAATCGATAATCCGGGATTTTCCACCCATGCTGCTTTCTTCGATTATGACCAAGATGGTGATTTAGATCTTTATGTGCTTAATAACGCTTTCCGGGCTATGAGCTCCTTTGATTTATCAAAAAATTTGCGCAATGAACCGGATCAAAATGGTGGAGACTGGTTATATCGAAATGATAATGGCAGATTCGTGGATGTTAGCGAAAAAGCAGGCATCTTTAGAAGTGTCATTACGTTTGGATTGGGAGTATCGGTTTGCGATATCAACAATGACCGGTGGGCGGATATATATGTGGCCAATGATTTTTTCGAACGGGACTATCTTTATATCAATAATCATGACGGCACATTTACAGAAAAACTGGAAGAGATGATGCAACACATTAGTCTCTCTTCTATGGGTGGAGATATTGCCGATCTTAATAATGATGGCTTGCTGGATATTTTCGCAACCGATATGCTACCGGAAGATGACTACAGATTGAAAACCACCTTCAATTTTGAATCTTTTGAGTTCAATAAAAAGAAAATCAAATGGGGCTATTACCATCAATTTTCACAGAACGTACTACAGTTAAACAGGGGTTTCACTCCAGAACATCAAATTTTATTCAGTGAAATTGGACTGCTGGCCGGTGTGGCGGAGACCGATTGGAGCTGGGGGGCGTTGATTGTAGACTTAAACAATGACGGATTAAAGGATATCTTTGTTTCAACCGGAATTTTTCGGGATGTCACGGACCAAGACTATCTTTTCTACCTTATGAAGAAAGAAAATATCCGTAAAATCTTACAAGGCGACCGCATCAATTTTCCCGAACTCATACGAAAAATTCCCTCCACGAAACTCTCAAATTATGCTTTTCGTAATAACGGAGATTTAACTTTCACTAACCTGGCAAAGGAATGGGGATTGGATATTCCCAGCTTCTCGAATGGCGTTGCTTACGGTGATCTGGACGGTGATGGTGATAATGACCTGGTCATTAACAATGTCAATCAACCGGCTTTTGTCTATCGAAACGAAGCCGATTCCCTGACCGACAATCATTATTTGAGGGTGAAACTGGTTGGAGAAGGGATGAACGCTTTTGCCATTGGATCGAAGGTGACACTCCAATGTGCCAACCGGCAAACCTTCGTCCTGGAGCAGGTACCAATGAGGGGATTTCAGGCCTCTGTTGACTATGTCCTCACTTTCGGATTAGGAGAGAATAATCTGGTAGATACATTGATCGTCGATTGGCCGGATGGAACCAGAGATATCAAAACGAATGTGGCTGTTGATCAGGTTTTTACCTTGTATCAAAGAGATGCTCGACTATATACCCAGAATCTGCCCATAAATATAGATCCCATCTTTCGGGATATTTCCCAGGAGTTACCACTACAATACCGACATGTTGAAAATGAATTTATCGATTTTCAAAGAGAACTGTTTATCCCTCATCAATTATCCACCGAGGGACCTAAAATAGCCAAAGGTGATATAAACGGTGATGGATGGGAAGATTTATACATCGGCGGCGCAAAAGGATCTGCGGGAAAATTACTGGTACAGACCGTATCCGGAGAGTTTAAAAACACCAATGAACTGCTGCTCCAAAAGGCAAAGATTTCCGAAGATGTCGGAATCGCCTTTTTTGATGCGGACGGAGATAGCGACCTGGACATTTACGTAGTAAGCGGGGGCAATGAGTATTCCAAGACAGCGCCTGCCCTTATTGACCGATTGTATATCAACAGCGGAAGAGGAGATTTTACACAGTCTGTCGACGCCCTGCCGAGAATTCGCTCCAGCGGTTCATGTGTGGTGCCGGGGGATTTTGATAGTGATGGCGATTTGGATTTATTCGTGGGTAGCCGCAGTATCCCCTGGAAATATGGACTTTCACCCACTAGCTATCTGCTAGAGAATGATGGTAAGGGACATTTTTCGATAGTCACTGAGGAATATGCTCCAGAATTGAAAAATGTGGGTATGGTAACCGATGCAGAATGGTTTGATTATGATAATGATAAAGACCTGGATTTGGTAGTAGTCGGTGAATGGATGCCTGTTAGCTTGTTCAAAAATACGGGAGATAGTCTGATCAATGTTACCGGTAAAGTTGGATTGGAGAAAACCAATGGCTGGTGGAACTGTGTTACAGTGGATGATCTGAATGGGGACGGGTATGTGGATCTGATAGCCGGTAATTTAGGCAAGAATTCTAAAATCCGGGTCTCCCAATCCGAGCCCGTGACTATTTACATATCCGATTTCGATAAAAATGGATTAATAGAACAAATTCTATGCTATTACAAACTGGGGAAAAGTTATCCCCTACCATTAAGACCGGATTTGATGAAGCAATTACCCTATTTAAAGAAAAAATTTCCCACTCATGCTGCTTATGCCGGAAAGCAGATTACAGATATTTTTTCCGCAGAACAGCTAAATGAGGCAGTTGTTAAAACAGCCGGTACATTCGCTACAACGGTGTTTTATGGAAATGAGGAAGGAATATTCCGCATTCAACCGTTGCCCACAGAGGCGCAGTTTTCGCCTGTTTATGCCATTTTGGCCAGAGATTTCAATGCTGACGGTGCAAAGGATCTACTCCTGGCTGGAAATTTCTATGGCCTCGATGTCCAGCTCGGGAGATACGATGCAAGTTACGGCACTCTGTTAATAGGAAATAGTACAGGTAGCTTTACCTCCGTATCGATTCAGAATAGTGGATTATCTTTGACAGGCCAGGTTCGGGATATGATTTCTCTTAGATATAGAAATAAACAAGAGGTAATTATTTTTGCAAAGAATGATGACTGGAATCAGGTGTATGAGATTACGACCAGATAATCCACAATCAAACAATTCGCTAATTATTATGTGCAACCAGGATGAGTGTATCCTTCATCTTGACTTTAAAATCATAGGTTGTCTATATTGAAAATTCCAATTTATCATCTTCCATATAGAGGAAAATCATGAATAATAACAAACTCCCTGCTCTTTTTACACTTATCCTTCTGCTGCTATTGTTCACTCAGTGTAAGCAAGGTGTAGAAGAAAGTCTCTATGTTTCCTCACCTGACGGTGAGATCACAGTCACACTTTCGCTTGAAGATGGGGTGCCCTACTATCAGGTCAACCGTTCGGGTAAGAACATTATAAAACCTTCTAAACTGGGCTTTATTTTCAAAGACGCCGCTCCCCTGAACCAGAACCTGACTCAAATCGGGATTCAGAAAAGCAGCTTTGACGAGACCTGGTTTCAACCCTGGGGAGAGGTAAAAGAAATCAGGAACCATTATAACGAACTACGAGTTCAGCTCGAAGAGACCACCGAAACCCCACGCAAGATGAACCTGGTCTTCAGGGTATACGACTATGGCCTCGGTTTTCGCTACGAGTTGCCGGAACAAAATCATCTCAACGACTTTCAGATCATGGATGAGGAGACAGAATTTGCCATGACAGGGGACCATCAGGCCTGGTGGATTCCGGCTTACCAGCGCGAGCGTTATGAGTACTTGTATAAAAAATCTCCGATCAGTTCAATTCCAAACGATACCATCCGTGCAGTCCATACGCCATTGACAATCGAAACTGCCGACGGTCTGTTTTTAAGCATTCATGAGGCTAATCTTACCAATTATGCCTCTATGACCCTGGCAGGTTTTAAAAACAACACGTTGCTTTGTGATCTTGTCCCCTGGTCCGATGGTGTCAAAGTAAAAGCCTCCACTCCACTCCAAACGCCCTGGCGTACGATTCAGATCGCTGAATCTGCCGGTGATTTAATCACATCCTATCTCATCCTGAACCTGAATGAACCGAATAAACTGGGTGATGTTTCATGGATTAAACCGGAAAAATATATTGGCATCTGGTGGGGCATGCATATTGGCAAGTACACCTGGGGCTCTGGTAAGAAACACGGCGCGACAACTGAAAATACCAAGGCATATATCGATTTTGCAGCTAAGTATGGTTTTCCGGGAGTGCTTGTTGAAGGCTGGAATGTAGGCTGGGATGGCGACTGGACTCAGAATGGCGAACTTTTCAATTTTACGACTCCCTACGAAGATTTCGATATAAAAGAATTGAGCGCCTACGCTGCAAGCAAAGGGATCCAGATTATTGGTCACCACGAGACAGGCGCTTCGGTCATAAACTATGAGCGACAAATGGAGGATGCTTTCGAATATTACCGCAAACTAGGGATTGATAAAGTTAAAACAGGATATGTCGGCTGGGGCCAGGGAATTAAACGCATAGATGAAAATGATAATTCAATTCAAATGGAGTGGCATCATGGCCAGTACATGGTACGACATTACAGAAAAGTGGTCGAGACAGCGGCTAAATATCATATCATGCTGGATGCGCATGAACCCATAAAGGACACCGGTATCCGGCGTACTTATCCGAATATGATGACTCGTGAGGGAGCAAGGGGTCAGGAATACAATGCGTGGGGTCCGGATGGCGGTAATCCACCGGACCATACCACTATTCTACCGTTTACACGATTGCTCGCCGGGCCCATGGATTTTACACCCGGAATTTTTGACCTGATTCTTAAAGAGACCCGCCCTAATAACCGGGTCAACACAACACTGGCAAAACAACTGGCTCTATATGTAGTTCTTTACAGCCCGTTGCAGATGGCCGCCGACCTGCCTGAAAACTATGAGGATCAACCGGCTTTTCAATTCATCCTGGATGTACCAGCTGACTGGCAGGACACCAAAGTAATACATGCTCAAATTGGCGACTACATTACAATTGCCCGACAGGATCGAAATAGCGAAGATTGGTATATCGGTAGTATCACCGATGAGGAAGATCGTGTTTTGGAATTACCGCTTGGCTTTCTGGAGCCTGCCAGGAAATACGTTGCTGAGGTTTATCGAGATGGAAAAATGGCAGATTGGATTAGCAATCCTTATGACATAGAGATCAAGAAGGTACTGGTTGATATCGAAACCATACTGTCGTTGCGTCTGGCAGCAGGCGGTGGTCAGGCGATACGTCTTACACCGGCCACCGCAGAGGACATCCAACGCCTGGCACCTGTTCGGGATTAAAACCGGCATAAAATATTTACTCCTGACCTGAAATTTCTATTGTCACAATTTTTTTATAAATTATAGATATCCTGATTGTCAAGCATAATGATACATACATTTCTACAGAATGAACATGGTTGGGATTTTCAGACGGTTTCCTTGATTGGGAGTAGAAGGAACAAAAAGGCTATTAAAACAAATGTGCTTTCGTTTATAGCTTATTTATTTTAGTCACCAAATCATTTTAGCATAGAAACAGAGGGCATGAATTGCAAAACACTCAAGCGATTAGACGTGTAGTTGATTTAACGGATGACTCAAAAAATATTATCTATAACCTGACTGTTGAGGAGGCCAGGGAACTTGTGGCCGCAGATGACGTCAATAGAGTCCGGGCCATTGATGGTCAATTTGCTTTAGTTGCCCCGAAGGGCATGTCTGTGCGGCTGGCGCGTTCAATTGGGCAGCCTTTGCGCTATTTCATCGCCAAAAAAGAAGACGGGCCCTTGCTTGTTGCAGCCGAACGCATTGATACCATCGCTGAATTTCTGAAAAACGAGGGGCTGGAAGATCAATTTCATCCTTCCTATACACGCATGGCGCCGGCCCATTATGTTACCGAAATTGCTCTCGTTGGTTGCCCTGACCCAAATCCAAATTACTATCGATTTTTTACTCCTGATCAGAAATGTCTGGAGCCGGATAAGAATGAAATCGGCAAAATTTATATAAAGACATTGTATCAGGAAATCGTTAAATGGCTCCAGAACAGAGCCATTGAAGGACCCATTGGCGTTTGTTTCTCTGGGGGCATCGACAGCGGTTCGGTATTCTTATTAACCTATCATGCTATGTTGCAACTTGGTTTAAATCCTGCACGACTCAAAGCCTTTACGTTATCTGTACAGGGGGGCGGTGATGACTTAATTCAGACACGTCGTTTTTTAGAACAACTTGGGCTTTCATTGTTCTTAGAGCCCATTGAAGTCTCCGTTAATGAAGTAAACTGGCAGGAAGCCATCAGGGTTGTGGAGGATTACAAACCACTGGATATCCAGGCAGCATCGATGAATATAGCTCTATGCCGTGGAATACGCAAACGCTATCCCGAATGGTGCTATCTCATTGATGGCGATGGTGGAGACGAAAACTTAAAGGATTATAGCATTGAGGAAAATCCAGAACTTACAATTCGAAGTGTCTTTAATAATATGATGCTTTACCAGGAAGGCTGGGGTGTAGATTCTATTAAACATTCACTCACCTACTCCGGGGGTCTGAGTCGGGCTTATACCCGCACTAATGCTCCGAAAAGTCTGTTTGGGTTTGATGGCTTAAGCCCCTACACGCTTCCCAACGTCATTGAAATTGCTGAAACCATACCTTTTATCGCTTTAACGCAATGGCAGCACGAAAAATTGTATCAACTGAAAGGTGAGATTGTATCTAGAGGTGTGGAAGCTATTACAGGGCTGAAAATGCCGGTATTCCCAAAACGCCGGTTTCAGCATGGTGCGATAACACAAGAAGATTTCAATAACCGATTTCCAACAAAACAGACACAATACCGTCGGTTTTTTAGCGCTCAATATGAATGACACCACAATGGTTCAAACAAATGATCGGTGGATTCTAAACCAGCGACCAGTAAAAAATCGTGTCAATCCCTTGAGACCTTATAACTATCTGGTGGAGAAAGAACACACGGAAGAAGGTATAGTTGAATGCGTTGCAACCATATTTTTAACGAATAATGAGTGTCCCTTTCACTGTCTGATGTGTGATCTTTGGAAGAATACACTTGATAAGTCGGTACCGAATGGAGCGATTCCCACACAAATCAAATGGGCATTAGATCAAATACCTCCCGTGGAACATATCAAGTTGTACAACAGTGGAAGTTTTTTCGACCCACAGGCAATTCCACCGAATGATTTTCCAGAGATCGCTAACCTCCTTGGATCATTCAAATCCGTGGTGATCGAAAGTCACCCCCGTCTTGTTAAAAGGCGCTGTCTACCCTTTCTCGATCTACTTAAACCGAAACTATATGTAGCTATGGGAGTGGAAACGGTCCATCCTCAGATACTCAAAAAATTAAATAAAAGCATGACATTGGAAGATTTTGAAAAGGCCACGAACTATCTTTTTAAAAAAGATATTTTGGTTCGTACCTTCATTCTGCTGCCTCCTCCTTTCCTCAACGAAGCCGAAGGAATCATTTGGGCCAAGCATTCCATTGATTTTGCATTCAATATCGGTGTAGAGTGTTGCGTGATTATCCCGACCCGTATGGGCAACGGGGCTCTTGATCAGTTACATAGTTTTGGTCTATTCTCTCCACCAAATCTAAAATCTTTAGAAGAAGTACTTGCATATGGCATACAGTTAAAGCTTGGTCGCGTATTTGCTGACCTTTGGGACGTTGAAAAACTATCGTCATGCGACAAATGCCATACAGAACGCTTACGAAGTATACATAGAATGAACATCAATCAGGCACTCACGTCTCCTATACACTGTAATTGTAGTAAAACATGTTGATTTATATAATTTATGTTATTAAATCTCATCACTTTAAGCGTAATTATTAGGAGACATGTTCAAAGTGAAAGATTTATTAATTTTCAACCCTCTCAATTGATACGTATGATGAAAAGATTAATTTATTTTGTTTCGGGCCTGCTCATCCTATTAAACGGGTGTGAAAAAAAAGTAGAGTTCAATCCTCAGACCGCTGGAAAGATGATCCTTCACCGGAATCTTGGTCTGGCTTATCTTGAGGAGAATAAACTGCCGGAGGCAGCAAAAGAATTCCGGACATTGATTGAAATTGCACCGGAGGAACCTCTGGGATACGCTGATCTCGGACTGACTTATTTACGTATGATGAACAAACTCGGAATGGCTGAAAAATGGCTGCAGGAAGCATTAATCCTGGAACCGGATCATCCCGGTGCTCGTCTCTTATTAGCAAAAGTGTATGAATTAACCCAGCGAGAAGATCAGGCGATCAGCACTTTGGAATTTACGATTGAAAAACACACCTTCCATGTGCGGACATTATATCAGTTGGCACAATATTACATCAACTCACAGGATCCTGGTACTCAACAAAAAGCGGAAGATTACTTAGCCAGGGTGGTTAATTCCCTGCCTGCAAATGTAGTGGCCCGCCTGCAGCTGGCAGAGTTGTTATTACGGAATGGAAAGCCGGATCAGGCGCTGCAGCATATGGAAACCATCTACCAGATCCTGCCTGAATTGCCGGAGGGTTCACTGGAAATATTTCGGAAAAGTCTTGAGCTTATGCGCGACGCAAATCCTGAACAGGCTTTTCCTCCCACCCGCATGTTTCACAATTTGTTGAAGTCGACATCCTTCTATCAGGCAGCAATTACTGAATTGAAGGGAATAAGCGGCGCCATCACCGGTGAGCCCATTCTCCGTTTTAGTCATACGGTATCGCTGCATATCCAGGCAAGGACCGGTATTCCTGATGCCCTCAATTTCACCGAGGTAACGTCATCCAGCGGATTGGATATCATATCATCCGGAAATGCTGTGGAGTTAAGTGATGATTATCCGCAGATCGTACTTGCGCATGGCGATTATGATAGCGATGGAGACCAGGATGTTTTCGTCTCCAGATACGAACCGGGGAAACAAGCCAGCCGGCAATTTTTATTTCTCAACGATAACGGCGTCTTCTCAGACATTGCGACAGATGCCGGTATCTCCCATACCGGTAGGGATCTTTCTGCTATTTTTGCCGATTATGACAATGACGGCTATCTCGACTTATTCGTCACCAATACGTTGGCCAACAGATTATACCATAATACCGGAGAAAGAGCCTTTCGGGATGTCACGGCCTCTACCGGAATCCGCACCGACTCCAAAGGCCGGGAAGCACTGTTTGCTGACCTGGATTTGGAAGGTGATTTGGATCTATTCATCGCTACAAGTTCTCAAAACCGCTTGTACCGAAATAATTCAGATGGAACATTCACTGAAATTGGAGAAGAGGTCGGCATCGGTGCTGTGGAAGTTATCTCGAATAGCCGGGATGTTGTGTTCGGAGATTTTGACGATGATGGGGATATCGATCTTTTTGTAGTAAATCAGGGCGGAAGCAATCAATATTTTGATAATTTACGGCAGGGTTATTTTCGGGATATTACTGAACAAGCAGGCTTAGCAACTGATAACGGCACCGGTGCTGTGGCAGTGGGCGACTATAATAATGATGGATATTTGGATCTGTTTTTAACGAGCTTGAGCAGTGGTCAACATTCTCTGCTTCGCAATCAGGGTGATGGCACTTTTGAGCGAGATGACAGGTCGGACAGCCTATTTGAAAGTATAAAAGAAATTTCCGGACTTGATGCCTTATTTTTTGATGCAGATAATGATGGCTTTCTCGATCTTTTAGTTGCCGGCAAGTCAAAAGATAGAACCCATAAAAGTAGAGGACTTTGGCTATTTTATAACAATGGAGAAGGAAAATATTTGGATGCCTCTATATTACTACCCGAACTTCCCGAAGCCGGTAGTCAGGTAGAAGTGACTGACTATGATAATGATGGTGATATTGATATTTTCTTAATTGGTACACAAGGCACTGTCCACCTACTGCGCAATGACGGTGGCAATGTGAATAACTATATTGTTGTGCGGCTGGCCGGACTCCGCAGTGGTAGTAGTAAAAATAATTACTTTGGAATCGGTGCTAAGGTGGAAGTAAAAGCCGGTACTCTGTATCAGATGCGGCTAATGAAAGATCCAATCGCCCACTTCGGCCTCGGGAATTTGGAAAATGCTGATGTGGTTCGGATAGTTTGGAGTAATGGGGTACCCCAAAATCGGTTCAACCCCGAAAGAAATCAAACGATTGTGGAAAACCAAATCCTGAAAGGATCCTGTCCCTGGTTGTACGCCTGGAACGGAGAGGAGTATGATTTTGTGACCGATGTTCTATGGGCCAGCGCTTTAGGTATGCCCCTTGGAATTATGGGAGGCGAAGTTTCTTATGCTTTTCCCAATTCCACTGATGAATATTTCAAAATTCCAGGGGAAAAACTGCATCTGAAAAATGAAAGATACTCGCTTCAGTTAACTTCCGAGTTGTGGGAGACCTCCTTTGTTGACCAAATTAAATTAATGGTTGTTGATCATCCCGGTGATGTGGATATTTTTATTAATGAGAGATTTACACCACCTCCCTTCCCAACATTTCGTATTTATACGGTTGCTCATAAAATATTGCCGGTATCAGCCCGGGATAGTCAAGGAAATAATCTTCTACAGAAAATTGCGTACCGCGACGGAGAATACATTTCCAATCTTAATCCTACCAGGTACCAGGGAATAATGGAACCGCACGATCTCATTCTGGACCTGGGGGATCTAACTCAGGTCGATAGTGTTTTTCTTTTCTTACAGGGCTGGGTTTACCCCACTGATGCGAGTATTAACGTAAACATCGCCCAATCCAGTATAGTCAATTTAATGCCGCCTGTACTTCAGGTAATCGATAAACAAGGAAGCTGGAGGACGGTAATAGAAAATTTAGGTTTTCCCAAAGGTAAAAATAAAACCGTGGTGGTGGACCTGAGTAATAAATTTCTCATTGAGGATTACCGTATCCGGATACATACAAATATGCAGATTTATTGGGATTATATTTTTTATGCTACCAATGTGGCGGGGGGCACATTAAGAAATTTTAAACTTGAGCCAATGTTGGCGGATCTTCATTACCGGGGCTTTTCGAAGGTAACCCGGGAAACACCGTACAGTCCGCATATCCCGGACTACCAAATCGTTACTACGGCACCGAAATGGAGGGACTTAACCGGTATGTATACCAAATATGGTAATGTGCTCCCACTACTCTTGGAGTCGGACAGTAAGTACGTGATCATGAATGCCGGAGATGAAATAACCGTTGAATTTGAAGCGAAACAGATTTCTGATCTGCCTTCTGGCTGGCGTAGAGACTTTATATTATACAATGATGGCTGGTTAAAGGACGGTGATCTCAATACAGCTCAAGGCCAAACGGTAAAACCACTCCCCTTTCACGGTATGGACTCCTATCCATATGGTCCGGATGAATTATACCCCGATGAGGAGGAATACCTGTCGTACCTCCAGACATATAACACTAGAAAAATAACCACCAAAGCATTCAAAAGATTTCTCTTCAATTTCCAAGATAATTAGTAATATAGTGCTTCCGTCTCAATTTTGGATATGGATTAAGTTAGGAGAGCTGTAACTTAAAGGGAAACTGATAAGGATATAAATATGAATCTGCTATATAAACAAACTTCAAAGTGGAATGTTAGATTTAGTCCTCTTTCAATCTTGATCCTAATAGTGACGATTTTTGTTCTCTATTCCTGTGAACAAGAAGATTCCGTCCAACCATTGTTTGAGAAGCTAACCTCTGAAGAAACCAACATCACCTTTGAGAATACACTTACGGAAGACACATTATTCAATGGTGTTAATTATCTGTACTTCTATGATGGGGGAGGAGTATCAGTTGGTGATATTAACAACGACGGTCTGGCAGATATTTATTTTACCGCTAATATGTATCTCAACCGTTTGTACGTTAATAAGGGGAATTTTCAATTCGAGGATATTACCAAAACTGCCAATGTAGGCGGAGGAACGGAAGGATGGACTACCGGCACAACCATGGCCGATGTTAACGGGGATGGACTTCTGGATATATATGTATGCCGGACGAATTATCTCGACAAAAAGGGTCCGAACCAACTGTACATAAATAATGGTGATCTGACCTTTACAGAAAGAGCCGCTGAGTACGGCCTTGCGCATACCGGGCTTGGCAGGCAGGCTGCCTTCTTTGATTATGATCTGGATGGTGATCTGGATATGTATCTGATGAATCATTCCGTGCATTCAAAAAAGACTTATGGCGATGCCAAAAAATTGCGTAAAATCCGGGATGATGAAGCCGGGGATAAATTATATAAGAATGAGGAAGGACATTTCAAAGATGTCACCGCAGAATCCGGCATTTATGAAACTATCCTGGGGTACGGTTTGGGTATATCAATCGGTGATATTAATTGGGACGGTTACCCGGATATCTATATATCCAATGATTTCCATGAAGATGACTATCTATACTATAACAACGGCGATGGTACCTGTACCGAGGCGATGAGACATTCCATGGGTCACGTCAGCAGTGCCTCGATGGGGAATGATGTGGCGGATTTTAATAATGATGTTCTGCTGGATGTTCTGGTATTGGATATGATGCCTGAGAAAGAGGAAATTAGAAA
>CAYULK010000001.1:31512-37639 GCA_964445625.1 uncultured Calditrichota bacterium | reverse complement strand
GGATCTTCAAAATTCTCTACTGGTGTATTGCTTATTTTTAATTCATTT
Source organism: uncultured Calditrichota bacterium (assembly GCA_964445625.1). Lineage (GTDB taxonomy): Bacteria > Calditrichota > Calditrichia > JAJRVZ01 > JAJRVZ01 > CAVXXB01. The sequence continues at coordinate 37,591 of CAYULK010000001.1, read as the reverse complement.
TGAATTATCTTTATGAGTTCATACAAATTGAATGGTTTTCTTAAAATTACATTGATAAACTCTTTTAATTCTTCAATATATTGTGTGGAATCTTCCAATCCAGACATCAGAATAATCGGAATATTTGAAGTTCTTTTCTCTCGTTTTAGAGATTTACATACTTCCACTCCATCCATCTTAGGCAAATTTAACTCAATGAGGACGATATCAGGATTCTCTCTTAACACTTTATCTATTGCCGAAATACCATCTGAAGTTGAAATAACATCAAAACCAAATTTTTCAAGAAATGGAGTAAGCAATTCTATATAAATCTCATGGTCGACTAATAATATTCTGGATTTATCCATATTTTAATTAGGCGTAAGACATTATACTTTTACTTTATTATCTGGCATGCAGATAAAAATCTACTTTGGGGGATCTTTACAGAAATATACAAAGGCAATTATTCACTTTCCAGTCCTTATAATCTGACCTGGCTTCTCACGCATTTAGATATATATCAAAGGCTGGTGTTAGTATTCAGCCTCTCTAATTCTCTTTATGTATGATTGATTAGCAAAGGCATAGGTTAACTATTTTAGAATTGTGGTCTCTTTCCTACATTGCCATTCTTGTTTTTTTCAACCCTGATTTAAAAAGGGTCTTTAATATTAAGATATTTTTCCGAATGTTCAGGATATCCCAATTATCTTGGTAGAAATACCACAGACAATGAGGCAACATCAATACACTTCTCACCCAATGTAGAATTATCAGTTGCATCATAGAATTGCTAAAGTGCTCCATAAAAATACTCTGCATTTCCTTTACCTGTAGCATCGGCAAATTTCTGGCAGAAATTCATTTTATCTTCTCTTCGTGCAAATATCCAATCTTATCCAGTGCTATTTTGATCCAACCCAACCTTTAAGTAATTTGCGGTATATTCCGTTTGATCTATCTTTTTATATATCTTTACTCTCGCTACTTCTAATTTATCAACCAATAGCGACTTGTGTACATAACCTATTTTTGCATCTTCAAGGTAATTTTTATGTGTGTATTTGCTTGGAAATACCTCATACCAATCCCCATTCAAATTGTCAACAAATAGTTTACTGTTCATTTGGGCAGTTTTAACAATCTTAGATCTTAGATGCTTATCCGCTCTAATGTTTACCTTCTTTTTGGTAATTTTCTCATCATGAGAAATTGTATTTTGGTCAGATTTTTTCTGGTATTTGATCTTTTGTTCTGAATCGTAATTATACATAAATAGCGTGAATATTATTAGAAGTGCAACAAACGACAATCCAGAAATTATATTACGTATCTTATTCTCTCTCATAAAGCAATCTCCTTTAATAGTTACAAAGGTTATATAGGTAACTGTTTATAAATGTCAATCATTATCCTGTTGATCAATTCTGAACATGGCGTATATCAGTCTGTGATCTGACACCCCCACCTATATGGTGCAGCCATGTCGAAGGGAATTACACCAATTGAATGTCCATACTTTGTCTCTTTGTTACTTTGTCGTTAAAAACAACCCTCTTAATCCCCATTTTTCAAGGGGGAGACAACTTTGTGCCTATGTACCTTTATCACTCTGGCACCTTAAAACCATTCTTTTTAATTTTCCTTATACCTTATACCTTATACCTTATACCTTATACCTTTTGCCTTTTGCCCCACACCTTGTCCATTACATTCACTTACACGGCAAAAATCTCACCGTCGTTTCCAATTCTACCAGAACTTCCTTGAGGGCGATCAGGGTTTCCTTGATATCTTTTTTAGTAGTATAATTTGATAACGATAACCGCACCGAACAATGTGCTTCTCCTGTGCTGCGTCCCATTGCCGGCAGAACATGTGTCGGATCGGGCGAACCTGATTTACAGGCGGAACCTGATGATAATGCAATACCATGCTGATCCAATGCAATTACCAGTGATTCGCCGCGTAATCCGGGTAATGTCATATTCAGGGTATTTGGCAATCTGCTCTCAGGATGGCCGTTTAATACTGCCTCCGGAATCAGCTTCTTTATACCATTCATAAGTTCGTCCCGTAGTATTGTAATAGTAACCGGGGGCGATCCGAGATAAGTCAGGGCCAGTTCAGCTGCCCGGCCCATGCCAACAATTCCGGCAATGTTTTCAGTGCCGGCTCTGAGACCGGTTTCCTGTTTACCACCATGAATTAACGGTTCAAGTATCACACCTTTTTTAACAAATAGTGCACCGGTGCCTTTGGGGCCGTGGAATTTATGTCCGGAGATTGTCAGCAAATCTATATCAAGATCCGCAACATCGATCTCGATTTTACCGGCCGCCTGGACCGCATCTGTGTGAAATAACAAATTTTTGTCATGGGCAATCTTGCAGAGTTGCTTAACCGGCTGTATAGTGCCCACTTCATTATTGGCCAGCATGATTGATACGAGAATGGTCTGATCTGTAATGGCCTTTCTTAGTGTTTCCGGTTGTATCATCCCATCCTGGTCGACATCGAGATATGATATATCAAACCCATTTCCGGCAAGAAATTGACAGGTCTGTAAAATGGCCGGGTGTTCAATGGCACTGGTGATAATGTGATTTCCTCTTTCCCTGTGGGCAAAGGCTATGCCCTTTAAAGCCTGGTTATCGGCTTCTGATCCGCCGCCGGTAAATATAATTCGCCGGGGATGTGTGTTTAGCAACCTGGCTACCTGCCTGCGAGCATTATCCATAGCATCATGTGCAAGTCGTCCACTGCTATGAATCGCCGAAGGATTACCAAATTCAATTTCGAGATACGGCTTCATGGCTGCATAGACTTCTCTTGCCATATCAGAAGTGGCATTGTTATCCAGATATATTCTGCGATGTGCTTTCTTCTGTTGTTTAAACCAGATATCTTTTTTATCCGAATGTGATGTCTCTTTGATGGTGCTTCCGGTGCCATCTGAGATTTTTGTCACCTCACACAAGAGAGATTTGTAGACCGGAAATCCGGATATCTCATCATAATTTTCCAGATCCGTTAATTCGTTTACATTAGATTCCTGCCATGCTTTCGGACCCACGGGTGTCCCACCGCCCATATTGGCCTCGATGGCTCCTTGCACCAGATTTTTTGTCACATGGGCACGGAATTTTACCGACCCGCGGATTGTGCGAACTTTGACCAGGTCTCCGGATTTAATTCCCCGCATCCGGGCATCTTCAATATTAATTTCGACTTTTGGCTCCGGATTATCTTTGGCAAGTCCGTTGATGCCATGATGCTGCGAGCGGAAATCGGTATGTGGCCGGGCGCCGCTATTAAATACGAGGGGAAATTCCTTGAATAAGACAGGTGAACCTATTGGACCTTCCCGCGGTTCGGTATATTTGGGGAGTGGTTCATACCCCTGATCTTCCAGAATAGCTGACCATATTTCAAATTTGCCGGTTGGGGTATCGAATCCCGGCTTTCCGTCAGGACGCAATTTACCTTTTTCCCATTTTTTATATTCCATCATTGGTGCCGGGATCTTCACCCATCCACCTGATTTTCTTATATCTTCAAGCGAAAAACCGGAGCCGGAAAGGGCAAACCTGATCATTTCTTCTTCACTTTTGGGATACAGATGACCATATCCCAGTCTTTCGGCCAGCTCTGACATGATCAGGTAATCGTTTCGTGCTTCACCAACCGGTTCAACAACTTTCTCACGCAAGCGAAAAACCGGACCGTATGTCATATATGAATTAATTTCGAACATGGTTGTAGCCGGGAGGACAATATCGGCATAGGCCGAGTCCGCTGTTAATTGCCGGTCGATTGTTACCAGATAATCCAGTTTGGATAATGTTGCGTGCCATTTGGCAGATTGCGGCCACGAAGTAATCAATGATGCACCATGGATAATCAATCCACGGATGAGATATGGGTCTCCATGAAGAACAGAATTAACCAGGCCGCTGGCATGAGATTCACCACGATATTGGCTGTAAACAGGAAACTTATCTCCGGCAACCGCATTGTTCAAATTGGGATTTGGCTGATTACAGCTGCGGTTTATCGGGAAGTGGGAATTCAGCATAGCCAGACCGATGCCACCAGGCACATCCAGTTGACCGGCCAACGCAAAAACAGATAATACAGCACGAATGGCCTGAATCCCACTGTTGGAATATTCAAGACCGGTATACATAATCGGGCAGGCACCTTTAACCCGGCTTAGTTTCATGGCCAGAGAAATAATTTTTTCGGCAGGAACTCCGGTAATATTTTCTACAATCCCGGGTTGAAAATGCTGAACATAGGTTTTCAGCTCATCAAATCCATGACACCAATTTTCTACAAAATGTTCATCATATAATTCTTCATAGATCATTACATGCAAAATTCCCAATGCCAGGGCGCCATCAGTTCCGGGCCGGATCGGGATCCAGTCAGCTCCGGTACGTCCCACTGTATCGGTACGTCTCGGATCGATGACAATGATTTCGGTCCCGTGTCTGGCAGCAGCTTCCAGCCGATACATATCCAGCGGAGGCGAATCGGTAGCCGGATTAGCTCCCCAGACAATCAGCAATTCGGCATTTTCCATATCAGTGAACATATTGATCAGCATGCGTCCCATGGTAACATGCGGGGCGATCATGGCAAACGAAACATAGCACAAAGCCCCGACGCCCATTGTATTTGGCGAACCAAATGGAAAAAGAATATTTGAAGCAGAGGACACAGCAACGTCTTGCGGCTGGTACATATCGCAAAGAGATAATTCAAATGCGCCGCGCCCGGTATAAATAGACACGGCCTCCGGACCGGATTCTTTTTTGATTTTATTTAAATTCTTTACAATATCATCATAAGCATCATCCCAGGAAATCCTTTCGAACTCATAATTTCCTTTTTTATCTTTTCTTTTTAGCGGATATTTTATACGATGTTCGGAGTAAACGATTTCCGGCGCATGTTCACCTCTGCGACAGATCATGCCCAGCGGATGACCGGTATCTGCCTCGATGGCTTCCATACGGCCATTATTCATTCCGACACGCACCCAGCATCCTGCGGGACAGATACCGCAAATGGCTTTTTTCCATTTTAGTTTGTTCATTTTTTCAGACTTTGCTTTTAACGGCATTGGATTTCCCCGGGAGAATTTGAATTTTAGCAAAATCTAGAATTTTCGCTATAAAAATCAAATTTATTTTTTAGATTGATATACTTGAATAAGTCGTAGCCAAAAACTTTGTTAATTTAGAAAAGTTTTTACCGAATGAGAATATTTTTATCTCGCAGAGCCGCAAAGTCGCAGAGTATATTTAATTTAATTGAATGCAGATAACACGGATCAAACGGATTCTCGCCCGTGAAAGGGGCCAGGACGGATTATTAATATTATTTATTTTTTAATTCGTGTAATTCGTGGACTTCTTTTCCTTGTTTGCAGCCTCGTGCTGTGCTATGAATCAACCAGAATATATTGATTTTTCTTAGACTTGAAATAATTCGGCACTATACCGGGAAACATTTTTTTGATTCATCATAAAAAACGATGTACTTTTAATTTTTGAATGTTGATGAAAAACTTTCGGGTTTATACATAGCGCTGAAATACTGCAATCAAAAAGAAGTTTTGTCCACGGATTTCACGGATTACTTAACCGCAATGACCTGCCCGCCGGCAGGCGCGGCGCAAAGGATGTGCTAAGCATGAAAGGGAAGGCGGTTAAGATAAATTCAAATGGAGCTTATTAATGAGAGGTTCTTTTTTATTAATATTGATGGCAATTTTATTTTTATGTTGTAATGATAGCAGTACTGATACCGGTGATGACAATGGTGATGGAATTCCGGATTTGCCAGGTTGGAAACTGGTCTGGAATGAGGAATTTGACGGAACACATATAGCCACAACCCGTTGGAATTATGAAGTTAATGGCCGGGGTGGTGGAAACAACGAATTACAATATTATACCAATCGTGATACCAATGCCTATGTAGAAAATGGATTGCTGCATATAGTAGCCCTGGAAGAGGAATATACCGGACCTGATGGCACACGTCAATATACATCGGCACGCTTAACAACCAAAGGAAAAGG
>CAYULK010000001.1:16408-31412 GCA_964445625.1 uncultured Calditrichota bacterium | reverse complement strand
TGCTGTGAATAGAAGAGAATTTGTGAAAAAGTCAATAGTTACTACAGGTGGTTTAAGCCTGGCGACAAACGTTACAGGAATGTTTGCATCCTGTACGCAGCCAACTTTATTTAAGATATCACTTGCGCAATGGTCATTGCACAGGACTATTAATGCCGGCAAGATGGATAATCTTGATTTTGCGACACTGGCCCGGCAGAGCTACGGAATTGAAGCCGTAGAATATGTCAATAAGTTTTTTAAGGACAAGGCAAAAGATGAGAAATATCTGGCTGAAATGAAAAACAGAGCAGATGATGTCAGTGTAAAAAGTCTGTTGATTATGTGTGATGGTGAAGGAAGCCTGGGTGATCCTGATGAAACATTGCGTTTTCAGGCAGTAGAGAACCATTATAAATGGGTGGATGCGGCTAAATTTCTCGGATGTCACTCGATTCGGGTCAATGCGGCCAGTGAGGGCGAGTTTGAAGAGCAGCAAAAATTAGCAGCTGACGGATTAAGCCGGTTGACTGAATACGGTGATCAGAATGGATTGAATGTAATTGTTGAAAATCATGGCGGGTTATCCAGTAATGGCAAATGGCTGAGCGGAGTGATGAAGCTGGTTGATCACCGACGCTGCGGAACTCTGCCGGATTTTGGAAATTTCCGGATCAGCCCGGATGAACAGTATGACCGGTATCAGGGTGTGCGGGAACTTATGCCCTATGCCCGGGCCGTAAGTGCAAAATCACACGATTTTGATGAAAATGGCAATGAAACCAAGACCGATTATCTCGAAATGATGCGTATTGTGGTTGAAGCTGGCTATCACGGGTATGTGGGGATTGAATATGAAGGCGGCAATATGAGTGAAGATGAAGGAATTCGCGCAACAAAAAAATTACTCGAACGGGTACATGATCAGCTGTCATAAATATAAATGAGCAATAGATTTCAAAGATCTTTTAATCCAATTTAAGATTTATCATAACAATCGAAAATAAAGTTAGCGAATAAAAAATTGATAATATCAGAATCATGTATTACATTTCAAAGTAATACTTTTTTTTATTATTGGAGTTAAAAATGAAACTCACTGTTAAGGGTCAAGTTACCATACCAAAACACGTGCGTGACACTCTCGGAATCACCATACACAGCGAAATAGATTTCATTGAAGAAAATGGAAAAATTTACATTGTCAGGGCAAAAGCCAGGAAGCGCATTCAAAAGTTCCGGAAATATCGGGGCATCGCTAACGTGAAAATGACTACCGATGAAATAATGAAACTAACCAGAGAATAATATGCACGGAATACTTGTAGATTCAAATATTTTATTGGATGTCTTTCTGGATGATTCACACTGGGCAGACTGGTCCGAAATCAAATTGGAAAAATATTCACAAAATTTTCCACTTTTTATTAATCCGATCATCTATACAGAAATATCTATTGGATTTGAATCTATAGAATTATTGGAAACAGTAATAAATGATTGTAACCTAAAAATGTTGCAGATTCCTAAGGAATCTCTGTTTTTAGCCGGAAAAGCTTTTTTAAAATATCGAAAACGATCTGGCACAAAGACATCGCCTTTACCGGATTTTTTTATCGGTGCACAGGCAGCTATTCTTGCTTTACCCCTTCTGACCAGGGATAAAGCAAGATATTATTCCTATTTTCCAACAATCGAACTTATAACTCCATATTCCAAACATTCATGATAAACTGATTCTATAAAACCGCAACCCATTGTTTTATAAAAATTAAAACAAGCTCCCATAGTTACCTAACTTTCTTCTTTAAAAATTAACTCTGACATTACTTTCTCTTTTTTAGTGAATTTAGTGTTTTTAGTGGGCTGAACTATTACCTTATATCTATGCTTTTATCCCGCAAGCGGGAGTGTCCTTGAGGCTACGAATTATTCAAGTTAGTTTCTACAGGAAAAGATATCGGATTATTGATTAATTTTGGTCCGGAAAAAGTTCAAATCAAAAGAAAAATCAGTATTGTTAGTGTAATGTAATAATCCTGTAAATCCTGTTATCCTGTCTGAAATAAAATTTACATTGCAGAGGAATGAGCATGCAAAATTTACAATTTCTGGATATCCTGATTATCCTCATCTTTTTTCTGACAATTTTTGGCATCGCAGCTTATTATTCACGGCGTGCAGGAAAGGACACTGATGAATTCTTTCTTTCCGGCAGGAATATGCCCTGGTATATTGCCGGAACTGCAATGGTGGCAACCACATTCGCGGCGGATACACCGCTGGCGGTGACTGAGCTGGTGGCAACAAACGGCATTGCCGGCAACTGGTTGTGGTGGAATATGGCTATCGGAGCGATGTTAACCGTATTCTTCTTTGCTAAATTATGGCGCAGATCCGGTATTATGACGGATGTTGAGTTCGTAGAATTACGGTACTCAGGTAAAGCGGCCGCCGTGCTGCGTGGATTTCGGGCAATTTATCTGGGTATTTTTATGAATGCGATCGTAATGGGCTGGGTAAATAAAGCCATGGAAAAGATATTCAAAGTTACCATTCCGGAGATTGATCCATTTTTGCTGGTTGTAGTCGCTGCTATGATTATCGCTGTCTATGCTTCTGCCTCCGGGCTTCTGGGAACTGCACGGACGGATAGTTTCCAGTTTGTTTTTGCCATGATCGGTTGCATCGTACTTGCTGTAATTGTGGTTCAATTACCGCAAATTGGTGGTATGGTGGCACTAAAATCAAAACTGGCGCCACAAATCATGGAGTTCTTTCCCACAATTGGCGACGTATCTGTGAAAGGAATTACCGGCGGAGCTATGGCGATTTCAGTCGGTGCATTTATTGCTCATATTGGTTTACAATGGTGGGGGACATGGTACCCCGGTGCGGATCCGGGTGGTGGAGGATATGTGGCACAAAGAATGATGTCGGCGAAAGATGAAAAACACAGTATGCTGGCAACTCTGTGGTTTACAGTTGCTCATTATACTGTCAGACCCTGGCCGTGGATAATTGTTGCCCTGGCAGCCCTGGTCATCCTGCCCCGCGCTGATTCACCCGAAGCAATCAGAATGGAAAATCCACAAATATATGAACAGGTGGTTCAGGCATACAACAATAATTCTCTTATGCAATCCGGGGATGCAAAATATCAGTCTGAAGAATTTAAACAGATGTATGAAAAATATGAGAATACCATTGACCCCGGGATCATGTATCCGAAACTAATGCTCAGGTATCTTCCGGCGGGTCTGCTGGGATTGCTCATAGCCGTGTTCCTGGCGGCATATATGTCAACCATCGCGTCTCAATTGAACTGGGGCACATCTTACCTGATTAATGATTTATACCGGCGATTTATAAAACGGGATGGTAATGAAAAACATTATGTATTTGTGTCACGTCTGGCGATAATTCTTATGACCATATTTTCTTTGCTCATTACCAGATATTTTCTTACAACAATATCGGGCGCCTGGGAATTTATAATTAATGCCAGCGCCGGTTTGGGAGCCGTGTTGATCCTGCGCTGGTACTGGTGGCGAATCAATGCCTGGTCAGAGATATCTGCAATGATTGCGCCATTGATTATATACCCGATAGCAAGATATGGCTTTGGTATGGAGTCCCCGTTGACTTTATATCCCATTATTGGTGGCACAACGGTGGTCTGGCTGATTGCAACATATGCTACCCGGCCGGTGGATGAGAATCATTTGCTCGATTTTTATAAACGTGCCCATCCCGGCGGTAAGGGATGGCAAATAATTGCAGAAAAACTGCCTGAAATTAAAAGCGAATCCGGGTTTTTCAGGTTGTTTATCAACTGGATATTGGGAGTTATACTTGTGTACACGGTATTATTCGGAGTTGGCCAAATTCTGTTTGGAGAATATTTGTTCGGTTTGCTTACCTTGCTGGTTGGACTTGCCAGTGGTATCGGTATTTATCTGGATATGCAAAAGAGAGAATTTAAAACTAGCGCAAAATAAACTTTTTAAAGAAAGCGAAGTAAGAAAAGTACATGAGAATTATTCAATTAGTATTCCTGTTCACTGCCTGCGGAATGGCGTCTAATCCACTGGTAAATTTTACATCCTCCAATTTACCAATAGTCATCATTAATACCCATGGCCAGACGATTCCGGATGAAACCAGAATTATTGCCGATATGGGCATTATTTTTAATGGGGACGGGCAGCGAAATAATATTACTGATCCGGCTAATAATTATTCAGGTAAAATCAGTATTGAACTCCGTGGTTCCAGCTCCCAGATGTTTCCCAAAAAACAATATGCGCTGGAAACCCAGGATGATCTGGGCAATAATCTGAATGTATCCTTGTTGGGCATGCCGGCGGAAAATGATTGGATATTATATGCCCCTTATAGTGACAAGTCTTTGATAAGGAATATACTGGCTTACAAACTTTCATGGGATGTCGGTCGTTATGCCAGCCGGACCCGGTTATGTGAACTCGTTCTGAATGGAGATTATCGTGGTGTATATGTCCTGATGGAAAAAATTAAGCGTGATAAAAATCGCGTGGATATTTCGACACTGAATCCCGATGAAATTACCGGTGATGATCTTACCGGCGGGTATATTGTAAAAATTGACAAACGGGCAGGTGAGAGTGTCATGGGCTGGTATTCACCCTACTTGCCTTATCCCGGCGCTAACAGCAGTATATTTTACCAGTATCATTATCCAAAGCCTGATAATATTGTTCCGGATCAGGAAACATATATTTATAATACCATTACACGTTTCGAAACCATCATGTACAGCCGGCACTTTGCTGACCCGGTCACAGGATATGTCAATTATATTGACGTTGATTCCTTTATCGATTTTTTTATCCTGAATGAAATCAGCAAAAATGTGGATGGCTACAGGTTGAGTACCTTTTTTTATAAAGATAAGGAAAGTATCAATGATTTGATTCATCTCGGACCGATCTGGGATTTTAATCTGGCTTTTGGTAATGCCAATTATTATGATGGCGGATCCACTTATGACTGGCAGGTAGATGTTAATTCCAATCAACAGTTTATAGACTGGAATGATTCGTTTATGATTCCGTTCTGGTGGCAAAAATTACTGGCGGACTCAAATTTTGCAAATCAACTGTACTGCCGCTGGCAATACCTGCGTGACAACCAACTCCGGATAAATCGATTACATGTCTATATTGATAGTGTTGTTGCTGTTCTTGATGAGGCCCAGACCAGAAATTTTGAACGCTGGCCAATCCTGGACGAATACATCTGGCCGAACCAGGTATGGCTTGGATCATATAGTGATGAAGTTGGATATTTAAAATCCTGGCTGGAGACGAGAATTGTGTGGATTGATGAAAATCTGCCCGGTAAATGCACAACAGATATCGTCAGCGGTCCGGTACCGGATCTTGCAAATTTCGAAATAACTCAAAATTTCCCAAATCCATTTAATCCTGCTACCAAAATAAATTATTATATATCCTATCCGGGACAGGTTAAAATCAAAATTTATAATATTCAGGGTCAACTGATTCAAAAGGTATTTTCAGGAGTAAGATCTGCCGGAACGCATTCTCTGATATTTAAGGGAACTGATGAAAACGGTCAGAATTTACCGTCGGGTTTTTATATTTGTCATATCAAATATGCCGGCCAGGTAAAGACAATAAAAATGTTGCTAATCAGATAGTACTATATGACCAGAGGATCTAAAAAATTTGACAGGATTAACGGGATAAACAGGATAATTTTATAATCTTGGTGCCTTTGTGACTTGGTGGCTATTTTTTTTAAATGGGCGGTGAACTATTACGTATTTAATAATTAACTCTAACTAACTGGATATTAACATTTTATTGATAATTCAAATCCATTAAATCCTGTTATCCTGTCTAAAAAAAAACGTATGGTCATATGACCTAAACTTACGACGATTTTTTTAATAGGATTGACAGGATCAGTTTTATCAGTGAAATCCAACCGCTATTGTAGCTATGATAAAGTTTAAAAATCTCGAAAAACTCAGTATTCCTCGTTTTATATAAAAAAAGCTTGAAATTCGAAATAAAAATGTTTATTCTTGAATAAGTTGTTTTGAACAACCAATAAATTATTAGCTCATCTTTTATGATGAAAATTGCCAATCAGGTGATCGGTGGAAATGCCAGGGTTGTACGCAGCATTAACCGCTCCGGAATCCTGAACATCATCCGCGAACGGCAACCGATCTCACGCATCTCAATAGCAAAAATCACAGGACTCAATAAGAGTACAGTCTCAAGCATTGTGAATGAGTTGTTCACAGAGGACCTGATTTACGAAGAGCTACTATATGACCGGAATGTGGGTCGCAATCCATTACAGTTGCGCTTAAAACCGGGAAAACATTATGTCGGTGCCATAAATCTGGATTCTGCGGTTTCACGTATGGCCATCGTCGATATCAATGGCACGATTCTCGACAAGGATACAATTGAAACCAAAAAAGATGATCCGGATAAGTTTATCCGCGACTGTATTGATGTGCTTATGTCCCTGAAAACAAGAAACGGTGTACAGGAATTGAACGGGATTGGTGTCAGTGTCGCCGGTATCGTCGATGTTACCGGAAATACCATTGTAATTGCACCCAATATCGGCTGGAAAGAATTTGATATCGGAAACACCTGTCGTAAATATCTCGGTGATGATTCTTTTATCAGCTTTGAAAATGATGCCAATGCATCAGCGCTGGCTGAATTATGGTTTGGAACAGGCAAAATTAAGGATATATCCGATTTTGTTTTTGTCACAGTCGGAAATGGCATTGGGGCGGGTATCGTAGTCGGGAAAAGACTGCTCGACGGACATAGTCACGCCGCCGGGGAATTTGGGCATTTAACCATGTTTCCGCAGGGCGAGTATTGCGCATGTGGAAATTATGGCTGCTTTGAGGCATATGCTTCAGACCGGGCTACGGTGCGCCGTTATAAAAGGCTGCGAAAAAGAAATGAAGAATATTTACTGTTAAAAGATGTTATCCAGTGCGCAAAAAATGATGACCCGATGGCTATTCAGGCACTAAAGGAAACCGGTTATTATCTTGGTCTTGGAATCTCCAGTATTATTAAATCCGTCGATCCGGAAGCAGTGGTACTTGGTGGCAGAATTACCCGGATATGGGATGTTATTTATCCGGAAATTTTACGTGCCGTTGGAAAGCACATAATGTTTGATTATAAACGTGAAATTGATATACTACGCAGTTCACTGAAAATACGCCCGAGGCTGCTTGGAGCTGCCACACTTGCTTTAAGAGAGTTTTTTAATGATTATAAAATTGTAAGATAAGGATATTAACTATGACCGATACTGGATCTAATCCCTCCGGACGCCTGCTATCACTTGATTTTTTTCGCGGTACAACAATACTGGCCATGATCCTGGTTAATAACCCCGGCAGCTGGGCGTATGTGTATCCACCCCTGTTGCATGCCAAATGGCATGGCTGGACATTCACAGATTTGATTTTTCCGTTTTTCCTGTTTATCGTAGGGGTGGCGATTGTGTATGCATTTTCAAAAAGATTAAGCAGTGGAACTCCAAAGATTGATCTGTATAAAAAAATTATTCGCCGTACGCTTATTTTGTTTGCTCTCGGATTATTTCTGAGCGGCTTCCCCTATTTCGATTTTTCGACGATCCGTATCATGGGCGTTTTACAACGAATTGCAATCTGTTATTTCGTTGCCTCGATTATTTATTTACATACAGACTGGAAAGGCCAGCTGGGGTGGGCTATAGGTCTTATGCTTGCTTACTGGGCTATGATGGAATGGATACCGGTCCCCGGTATCGGGCCTGGTAGCTATGAAAAGGGAGCAAATTTTGCTGCCTATATAGATAGTATGTTTCTGGAAGGACATATGTGGTCAGTGTCCAAAACCTGGGATCCCGAGGGCATCATAAGTACGATTCCGGCCATCTCAACAATCCTGTTTGGTGTGTTGACCGGACACTGGATGCGCAGTGATAAGAATCCAATTGAAAAAACACTGGGTCTGTTTATCGCCGGTAATTTTATGATGTTTGTCGGTTCTGTCTGGTCCTGGGTGCTTCCGATTAATAAAAATATCTGGACCAGTTCATATACGGTAATGATGGCCGGCCTGGCCTTAATTTGTCTGGGATTCAGTTATTACTTTATCGATGTGCGGAAGGGATCAAAAAAGTGGTTACAACCTTCACTTGTCTACGGTATGAATGCAATAACAGTTTTTGTATTATCGGGAATCTTTGCCAAAATTTTATATCTGATAACTCTGACTCAGGCAGATGGTTCGCAAATAACCCTTAAGGGGTGGATTTATCAAAACCTGTTTGTCTCATGGTTGGGTGATGTAAATGGTTCTCTGGGTTTTGCCATCACATTTATAGTTATTATGTATCTTTTGATGCTCATCCTGTATAAGAAAAAAATATTTATAAAAATATAAAATCGGTCAAACAAGTAGAACTTATGGCAACGAATATAGATAAAAATATTGATTTGTCAATTATGAATCCTGATCAGTTCGAAACGACGCAGGAGATTGCCGCTGAGGATGTATTTCTGGGTGTTGATATCGGCGGGACCAACACAAAAATCGGATTGGTAAGAAGTAATGGCGATATTATTGTGATGTCTGATTTTCCAACCCAGGCCCATTTATCATTTACTGAATTTGTTGAAAATCTGACAACACAAGTCAATGATGAATTATTGTCAAATAATCCGGGATTAGATATAAAGGGAATAGGTGTTGGTGCGCCAAATGCAAATTTTTGGAATGGCAGAATCGAGAAGGCCAGCAATTTAAGCTGGGGAACGATTGATGTTGTAGCCGCAATCCAAAAAAAATATAATGTCCCGGTCGCAATTACCAACGATGCCAATGCAGCAGCAATGGGTGAGAAATATTTTGGTGCCGCAAAAAATATGAAAAATTTTATATTGCTTACACTGGGAACCGGTCTTGGTAGTGGCATTATGTTGAACGGGTCCATTATCTATGGTGCAGGTGGTCATGCCGGCGAAATCGGGCATATGGTCGTAGATCCCAAGGGCCGTGTTTGTGGCTGCGGCCGGCGTGGTTGCCTGGAAACATATGTTTCTGCACCGGGTATCCGGCGTACAGTTTTTGAACTGATTAGTGAGTACACTGAGCCAAGCAAATTACGATATATCAGTTTTTCTGATCTTAGAGCGGAAGACATTACAAATGCAGCTGATGAAGGGGATCAGATTGCCCTGAAGGCATTTGAAAGAACCGGTAGAATATTGGGAATGAAACTTGCTGATGTGGTGGCCTTAGTGAACCCGGAAGCCATCATACTTGCCGGGGGACTGGCTCAGGCCGGTAAATATATCCTGGAACCGGTTCAAAGGCATATGGAAGCAAATCTGCTAAACATATTCCGTGGTAAAACGAAGATAATGATCTCGGGTTTGATGGAAGGTAATCTGGCAGTTCTTGGTGCCAGTGCCATGATAATGCAGCAGATCAGAAAAGGTAAATTGTCGGAAGGATAATTTAATTATATTAAAAGTTGGTTTGATCAACCAACCATATTAAAATAAAATGCAGGATAAAAAATATGCGTAGCTTTATTATTATAATTTTAGTTCTAACTCTGGTGCCAATTATGTCTGCTGATAGCAGTAAAACTTTTAATATGATGCCGGTTCCGGAAAAATTTTCTTTCCAAAATGGCAAATATCGTCTGACAGACAAGTTTACTATTACTGTAGGCGGTGATCCTGATTCAAGAATTTATAGTGCCGCATCACGCATCCTGCGCAGGCTGGCCGGGCGAACAGGAATGTTCTTTTCACAGGCATATATCACAGCAGACCAAAACCTTGATAGTGCGGATCTGAACATCCACGTAAACAGGCCAGGTAAAGTTGTTTTGTATGAAGATGAATCATATGAATTGATCATTAGCAGAGAAAATATATCCCTGAAAGCCGAAACGGATATCGGTGCTATTCGCGGCCTGGAAACATTCCTGCAGTTATTGGAAACCGATTCAGAGGGCTATTTTTTCCCGGCGCTGGTGGTCAATGACAAACCAAGATTCCCCTGGCGTGGTTTAATGATTGATGCCTGCCGCCATTTTATGCCGGTGGAGGTAATAAAACGCAATCTGGATGGCATGGCCGCAGTAAAACTGAATGTGCTGCATTGGCATTTATCTGAAGATCAGGGTTTTCGCGTGGAATCTAAAACCTTTCCCAAACTGCATGAAATGGGTTCTGATGGCTTTTATTACACCCAGGAACAGATAAAAGAGGTTATCGCTTATGCTGCTGACCGGGGAATCCGGGTAATGCCTGAATTTGATCTGCCCGGACACGCAACCAGCTGGCTTGTCGCGTTTCCTGAACTGGCAAGTGCACCCGGTCCGTATGAAATAGAACGGGGATGGGGTATTTATGATCCGACTTTTAATCCCACTATTGAGGAAACCTATCAATTCCTTGATAAGTTTTTTGCTGAAATGTCACAACTTTTTCCTGATGAATATATGCATATTGGGGGAGATGAAAATAGCGGCAGACAATGGGATGCCAATCCGGAAATTCAGGAATTCATGGAAAAAAACAATATACCGGATAATCACACATTGCAGGCATACTTTAACCAAAGATTACTAAAGATATTGACAGCCCAGGGCAAAAAGATGGTCGGTTGGGAAGAAATCCTGCATCCGGATATGCCAAAAAATATTGTAATCCAGTCCTGGCAGGGTGAGAAATCGCTTATTGCGGCGGCTGAGATGGGATTCCAGGTCATGCTGTCACGCGGATATTATATCGATCTGAATCAACCGACAGATTTTCATTACTTAAATGATCCAAATCCTGACAGCCTGTCATTAACGGCAGAGCAACGAGAAATGATAATTGGCGGTGAAGCGACCATGTGGTCGGAATTTGTTTCTGCGGAAATTATGGACTCACGCATCTGGCCGCGTACAGCAGCTATTGCCGAGCGTTTTTGGTCACCGGCGAATGTAAAGGATGTTGATGATATGTATCGCCGGCTTGAAAACATAAGTTTCCGTCTGGAAGAACTCGGGCTGACACATGAAAAAAATTATTTTATGATGCTGCGCAGACTGACAAATAATAAAAACATTATGCCACTTAAAAATCTGGTGGATGTAATTGAACCCGTAAAGATATATAACAGGAACCGGTTGCGTACACACTATTCTTATTCACCGTTAACCCGTGTGATTGATGCGGCCCGTCCGGATGCCAGGGTCGCAAGAGATTTTAGAAATATGGTTGATAAATTTATACAGAGTAATACCAAAGATCAGGTGCTTTACCATCAATTGAGGAAATGGTTGATTTTATGGCAAAATAACCATTCAGAACTGAAAATAATTATAAATCAATCGCCGGTCTTAAAGGAAATTGAATCACTGTCACAGGATTTGGCAGCATGCGCCGAACTTGGGCTGGCAGCACTTAATTATATAAATGACGAAGAGTCAGCCGAACCGGGATGGAAAAAAGCTGCAGGGGAAATAATCGAACGGGCAAAAGAACCACGTGGTCAAACGGAACTTATGATTATTCCCGGTATTGAAAAGCTTGTGCAGCAGGTGGCCGGTGAAACAGGTGAGCAAAAATGAACCTGACTCTTTTGACAATAGTAACACTCTCCGCAATAATTGTTTGGATCGATAGCGACCCTGCTACCCGCCTTTATCTTTGAAACGTAAGACCCGGTTTCTATAACCGTTCCTGAAAATTCATGCCCCAGAACCACTTTATCTGCTGCGGGTGCTTCCCCGGCAATAATATGAAGATCAGTTCCGCATATTCCGCAAAATGAAACTTTGACTAAGATGTCGTTATCATGTACTTGCGGTATAGGCAGGTTTGTTTGTTGCAGCCGGCTTGATTGAAGATATTCAATTACTTGCATATATTCTTCCTCATAGCTAATTTAATTCTGATTTTTTTAGCCTGAATAAATTACCACGAAGCACATGAAGTGCACGAAGATTAATAAAAACGATGAATTGAAAAAAAGTTTAAAAAATTTCGTGGTTGAGATGTTGTAATATAATTTTGTCTAACTTAAATAAAAACAACTTCAGGACGGATCCTGTCCTGAAGACCTAAAGTCTAAGGGTCCACTTCGCGTTCTTCGTGATACTTAAATAATTTGATTGCAGCCACGGGCTGCGATATGAATAGATCAGATTAGGATGTTTGTATGAAGATAATGATAAAATCTGTATTCATTCAACGATTATACCAATTACTTTTAGTGTTGGTTCTTATTGCTTTTGTTATATCTGTAAATCAATGCGCCAAAGAGCAGGAAAAATCAGAGATAATAATTGCAATGGTTGGTGAATATAAAATTACGGATAATGAGTTTTATCTGTTTTATGAACTTGATCCGAATTTCGGTATTGATTCCAGCGGATTACCTGCACTGAGAGATGAACTGAACAAGTATATCAATCATATTCTTGCCGGAAACCGGGCACATGACGACCTATTATTTGAGGATCCTGTGCTTTCTAAAGCGCTGGCGTGGGAAAAACGAATGGCTATGTTGCGCCAATTATACCGGGAAGAGGTTGCCAACAATATCGTAATATCAGAGAATGAAATAAAGAGAGAGCATCAAAAAGCAAACAGAGCGGTTCATCTGCGTCATCTGTTCACGGAAAACTCTGAAACAGCACGTAGTTGGTATCTTCAGTTGCAAACCGGGTCCACATTTGAGCAGCTGGCAATGGATGCATTTAATGACTCTCTTCTGGCCAAAAACGGTGGAGATCTTGGCTGGCTAAGTCTCAGGGACTTTGATGATGATTTCGCACATGCGGCGGAAAATCTGAAAAAAAATGAAATCAGCCGACCCATAAAAACTCAATGGGGATATCATATCATTCAATTGCTCGACAGAAAAGATCAGCTACAAATTAATCCTAATGAATATCAAAGACAAAAGCTCTCACTTGAAAAAAAAATAAGACAGAAAAAAAGTAAAATATTGGCGCAGGAATATATCAGCAGTTATATAGGAGAAATGAACCCTCAGCCAAATCGCCGGTCATTTTTGCTTCTTCTAAATGCGATACTTCCCCCGGATGAGAAAGAAAAAGGCGAGTATTCCCATAAAATTATTGTTACAAACTCTGTAATTAGCCGTCTCAGAACGAAATTAGCGGCTTATGAATCTGATGTGCTGATAGCATACCGGGGGGGAAGCATAATGCTGGGACAATATCTGGATGCGTTGGAAAATATCCCTGTAAGCAATCGACCGGCCTTTAAAAGTCCCGGGCAATTATCCAATCAACTTGGAATCTGGATCCGCGATGAATTATTATATAAAGAAGCAGAGTCACGTAACCTCGAAAACCACAGCAGGGTTCAGAGTGACCTCGGGAGTTTTGTCAATCAGCAAGCCTATTATTATTATCTGAATGAGATAAAAGCAAATATGTTAGTTCCCGTATCCGTAAAGAATTATTATCTGAGCAATGATAAATCCGCAAATCCGCTTAGAACAATTCTGGGCAGACATCATACGCTGGAAGAATGGAAATTCTGGAGGGCGGAATCCGGGTTGCACAATAAATTGCGTACAACCAGTGGTGCTATCCGGATTGATGAACAGGTTCTTTTTATGGAAAATGAAAAAATTGACTGGGACCGCCGTATTCGCATGTTTATGATTCGGAAACCCTCATAATTTCACTGTATTGTTTAAACGGTTAATCACTTTTGCCAAAACAAAAGACACTTTTCTATGAAATCCACATATTCTATATTATAAATTCACTACTTAGATAACTAACTGTAAATAAAATATTTATACATATATTTCATATAGTCTTCAAATCAAATATTATTAAAAATCAACATCTGGAGCACGTTTTTCCTTGACTTTTAGTATTTTCATTTTATATATTTGCACAAATCAGTTAAACGTTTAACTGGATATCAACCCTGATGCATTCTACAATCAAAGATGTTGCCAGTAAAGCCAATGTATCCACAGCCACTGTATCACTGGTGCTGCATAATCATAAACGAATATCTCAGAGTACCCGAAGCAGGGTGTTAAAGGCTATTGCGGATCTCAATTATCATCCTTCGCGAATGGCGCGCGGTTTGGTTTTAGGAGAGACAAAGAATATCGGCTTTTTACTGACTCATGATCATTTTCTGCGCACAGAACCATTCTATACGCATATATTTATAGGCACCGAATTTGAAGCACGCGATCATGATTATTATGTCCTGCTCAATACAATTTCCGGGGATTTCGACAAATGTAATAGTCTGCCGCGTTTTATCCTGGAAAGGAATGTAGATGGTGTCATTATTGCCGGAAAAGTTCCGGGCGAGATAATCTCCTGCCTGGTATCTTATAAAATACCAATTGTATTTACAGATTATATTCCCGATTCCGGCGACTACTCGGCAGTTCTAATTGATAATATGGATGGTGGGATAAAAGCGACAGATCATCTGATCGCAAATAATCATAAGAGAATCGGATTTATTGGCGGGGACATAAAACACCCCAGTATCCGTGGCCGTTTTCAGGGATACAAAATTGCTATAGAGAAAGCCGGCCTTAACTATGATCCGGATTTCGTTATTACCCGGGAGACTTCCACAACCCGGCAAAGCGGATATCATGCTGCTTTGGAACTGGCTACAGAAAATAAAAATATCACGGCCATTTTTGCTGCAAATGATGCTATGGCTATCGGCGCTATGCAATATTTTAAAGAGAAGCACATTAGAGTTCCGGATGATATATCGTTAATCGGATTTGATGATGTCAATGCCGATATGTATACTGATCCACCACTGACATCCATTCGTGTCCCTAAAATCGATTTGGGGGCGGAAGCGATGCGTATTATGATTGATATGCTTAAAAACAAAGTGAAATCACAGAAAAAAGTACTGGTTCCTGTAAAATTAATCAAACGA
>CAYULK010000001.1:13942-16308 GCA_964445625.1 uncultured Calditrichota bacterium | reverse complement strand
GTTCTGGTTCTGGTGTTTGCTTTTGCAACAGGAGTGTCTGCTCAGACAAACCTGATGCACAATCCGGGATTGGAAATGCGTGCACCGAATTTCTGGCAAATGATGAATGCCGGGGAGACGGGTGTGGGACTTGTCTGGGCAACGGATACGGCAGCCGCCGGAGAGTATTCTCTCAAAATTACTAAAACGGCTGCAACGACAAATGCAGTTGGCTGGCAGAGCGTCAATAATGCAAATCTGTACTGGAATCATGCCGCGACAGGTGCGTACACATTGAAGTTCAAGGCTAAAACCGAAGGTGTAAATACGAGCCCGGCCGATGATAATGCCAAATTTGGTGTTCTGTACAAATTCCTGGATGCCGGCGGCAACACTATCGGTGAGCAACTGGTGGCAGTGGATCAGTCAGCAGCAAATACTACCTTTAGCGAATACCAAGGTGCATTGGTATTAGCCAGTGCTCCGGATCAGGTGCTCATTGAACTGGTGGGCGGCAAGGATGCTACCGGAACGGTATGGTTTGATAATATCAGTTGCGGGACCGATCCCTGGTCGATGGGAGTATTTAACGGCGATTGTGAGATACCGGTCAGCTGGATGAAATGGCATACGGATCATGGTTATGCCGGTGTGGTGGATGATACGGTTCACACTGGTAATTATGCTGTTCTCGTAGAGGATCAGGATGATTCGGATGATGAAATTGTATGGTATAGTGTGCCGGCCACAGCAGAGGCTGGAAAATGGTATAAAATAGGTGTCTGGGTCAAAACTGAAGGGATTAATACGGATACATCCTGGCATGCCACGAATGTAACTCCGGATCGTGATAATGATCGTATCGGTATCACATTCTTCTTTCATAAAGGTCCGATCGAAACCGGCTGGGATCTGGTCGGCGGCGATCAGTTCTTTTATATTGACCAGCGTACCGGCAAGGAGAATGAGGACTGGACACACTATGTGGTCATTGCTCTGGCACCGGAAGAAGCTGCCGGTGTGAGTATGCGTGCCCGTTTTACATCTTTCCCGACCGGAAAAGTTTGGTATGATGATTTTTCAATTGAAGAACTTGATGTGCAACCGGAAATACTGGCTAATCCGGGTGTTGAAACACGAGAGCCGAATTTCTGGAACAAGATGAATGCCGGCGAGACCGGTGTGGATCTTATCTGGGCCAAAGGAACACCATTGGATACGGCAGCAGCCGGAGAGTATTCTCTCAAAATTGCAAAAACGGCTGCAACGACAAATGCAGTTGGCTGGCAGAGCGATAATAATGCCAATCTGTACTGGAATCATGCCACGGCCGGAACCTATACGCTTAAGTTCAAGGCAGAAACTCAGGGCGTGAACACGAGCCCGGCCAATGATGATGCCAAATTTGGTGTTCTGTACAAATTCCTGGATACCGGCGGCAACACTATCGGTGAACAGCTGGTAGCGGTGGATCAGTCAGTTGCCGGTATTTCCTGGAGTGAATATCAGGGAGCCATCGTTCTGGCCAGCGCCCCTGATCAGGTGATCATTGAACTGGTGGGCGGCAAGGATGCCACCGGAACGGTATGGTTTGATAATATCAGCTGCGGAACCGATCCCTGGTCGATGGGTGTGTTTAACGGCGATTGTGAGATACCGGTCAGCTGGATGAAATGGCATACGAGTCATGGTTATGCCGGTGTGGTGGATGATACAGTACATACAGGAAGTTATGCCGTACTTGTCGAGGATACCGACAATTCGGATGATGAGATTGTATGGTATAGTGAGCCGGGTCAGGCTGAGGCAGGAGCGTGGTATCGTGTGAGTGTCTGGGTGAAAACAGAAGGGATTAACACGGATACCTCCTGGCATGCCACCAATGTGACTCCGGATCGTGATAATGATCGTATCGGTATGACATTTTTCTTCCATAAAGGCCCGATTGAAACCGGCTGGGACCTGGTTGGCGGTGATCAGTTCTTTTATATTGATCAAAGAACTGGTAAGGAAAATGAGGACTGGAGACGATATAATGTGATTGCCCAGGCTCCGGAAGAAGCTGCCGGTGTTAGTGTGCGTGCACGCTTTACTTCCTTTCCGACCGGAAAAGTCTGGTATGATGACTTCTCAGTCCAAAAGGTTAATATGGTGGTGTCGGCGATTGAACCCGCGACAAATAATCTTGCCCTGACACCAAGTGAATTTGAACTGGGTAACAATTATCCCAATCCGTTCAATCCGGAAACCATTTTTGAATATCGTGTACCGGTCAGTGGCCGCGTACATATAGCAATATTCAATGTCCTGGGTCAGAAGGTTCGTACTCTGGTCGATCAGGATCAGGTTGCCGGTGTGCATCATGTCATGTGGGATGGTAAAGACAA
>CAYULK010000001.1:0-13842 GCA_964445625.1 uncultured Calditrichota bacterium | reverse complement strand
GGAAAAATTATGGGTAAAGTGGTGGATAAAACCACCGGTGAACCTTTGGCAGGTGTTAATGTTATCATTGAAAACACAATCCAGGGTGCTGCATCTGATCTGGATGGCACCTATTTTATTATCGGTATTAGTCCGGGGGAATATACTCTGGTCGCATCATATATCAGCTATAATGATGTCCGTGTTTCCAATGTGGACGTGCATATGGACAAATCCACGACCATCAATTTTGAAATGTCCGCGGAAACTCTTGAACTGGATGAGACAATTGAGGTAATAGCCGAAAGACCGCTCATCCGAAAAGACCTGACCTCAACCGAATCTACAATCGACAGGGAACTTATCGATATATTACCGGTGGTTAATTTAAGTGAAGTTATTAACCTGCAGGCCGGGGTTATCGATGGACACTTTCGTGGTGGACGTGCGGATGAAGTACAGTACCTGGTAAATGGTGTCTCAATAAATGATGTGTATAGCGGCACTTACGCGATTGAAGTGGAAAATAATGCCATTCAGGAAGTCAATGTCATCAGCGGGACATTTAATGCGGAATATGGCAAGGCCATGTCGGGTATCGTCAACGTGGTCACGCGGGATGGCGGCCCCGAATTTGAAGGAAATATATCAGGGTTTGTGGGTGACTATGTCAGTACAAACGATGAGATCTTCTGGAATATTAATAATTTTAACCCGATTCTTAATCTTCAGGGGACATTCAGCGGTCCGGTTCCTTTATTAGGTAATAATTTTACGTTTTTTGCCAGTGGTCGTGCATTTTATGATAATGGATATATGTTCGGATCTGATGTTTTTAAGACTTCTGATATGACCGCAGACTGGTTGACAGAAGAAGTCCCGGAAGACCGGATGTTTATGAGTCATGGTAACATATATCAGTTCAGTGAAGAACTGGCCCAGGATCTTATCAGTAATTCAGCTAAAATTTCCATGAATGAAGCCTCCCGGTATTCAGGTAATTTAAAGCTGACCTGGCGCTTTTCGGATAGTGATAGACTCAATTTTGAGGGACTATTTCAAACCCGTGACTGGAAAGAATATGCTGGTGATACAGACCATCGTTTTCGTCTCGATCCGGATGGCGCGTATAATTATAACCGCTGGAGTGGAACCGGCATTCTGAGCTGGAATCATGTTTTTAATAACCGGACTTTTATAGATACATATTTTTCATATTTTTATACCGAGTTTTTTCAGGGAGTCTATGAAGATCTATTTGACGATCGTTATATAATTAAACAGCGTCTTCAGGATACGGGAAGCAATGCCTTTGTCAGTGGCGGCCAGGAGATGTGGCAGTTTCAGCGCAGCACAACCACATATCTGGCAAAAACAGATATAACCAGTCAGGTAAACAACCATCATCAGATCAAAGCCGGTCTGGAGGCGCGAACCCATCGCCTTTGGATGCATGAATATGAAGTGATCCCGGAGCTGGAACAACGGATAGCCCCGCTTACCAGCTTTCAAAACAATCAATATCTTCATTATCCGGTTGATTTTGCTGCATATATACAGGATAAAATTGAGTATGAAGATATGGTGGTTAATTTTGGCCTACGCTATGATTATTTTGATCCGGATGCTTATGTGCCGGAAGATTTCAGCAATCCTTCACAGTCTTCCCTGCGTAAAGCAGAGATCAAGCAACAGATCAGTCCGCGGCTGGGACTGGCATATCCCATATCGGAAAGCGGTGCGATCCATGTTTCATACGGACATTTTTTTCAAATCCCTCAGTTTTTCTACCTGTATACAAATCCGGAATTTGATATTGATCCCCTGCAAAGTTCCGTTGCACCGCCACCGCAATCTCTTAAAAATACAATTGGAAATGCAGAGCTTGAGCCACAACAGACAACCATTTATGAAATGGGCCTGCAGCAGAAACTTAGCAATGTCTATGGTATTACTTTCACTGTTTATTTTAAAGATATCCGGAATCTGGTGGGCACTGAAGTCCATGAGACTGTTGAGGGCATCAAATATGGGCGTTATATAAATCGTGATTACGGATATGTGCGCGGATTAACATTTTCGTTCGAACGCCGGTATATAGACAATTTTGCAGCCAACATTGATTATACCTTCCAAATTGCCAGGGGCAATGCATCGGATCCGAATAATGCTTTTCTCGATGCCCAGAGTGATTTGGAAACAGAGAAGCAGGTTGTGCCACTGGACTGGGATCGCCACCACCAGTTTAACGGATCTCTGAATATAGGCAATCCGGAAAATTTTGTATTTAGTTTGATTGTACGGTACGGTACCGGATTACCATATTCCACCGTATCGCGTGTGGTGCAGCCGTATGTAGAGAATGGGGGGCGCAAACCGGTAACTTTTACCGTCGATTTGTATATCACAAAACGATTATCCCTGGGAAGTTTCAAACCATCGGTTTACCTGCGTGTGTTTAACCTGTTTGACCGTCTGAATGAGCAGGATGTCTACAAAGATACCGGCCGCGCAACCTATTCGACAGAGCCGTTGTATTTCGGCGGTGGACGTCCGCGTGGACTGAACACTCTCGATCAGTATTATGTCCGCCCGCACTTTTATCGCAAACCGCGTGAAGTGCAAATTGGTGTTGAGTTTAAATTTTAAACAGAAGATTATCATGAATCGAAAAAAGTATTTATCTCAGTTAATTCTGCTGATTCTTTGTTTTCAGATACCTCTGCCGGCCCAAAGAGAGCCGGATCCCAACGTTGGAATACAATCCATGCGGCGCGTCGGTACTATGGATGGTAATCTCGTCCGTACGGTTTATATTAACTGGGGAGAGATTGCCCACTGGCCTGATTCTCCTTCCGGTGAGTGGCCCAAAGGAAGCGGGCACCAGTATGTGGATGGGGTTGCGCTTGTTGTTCAATCCAGGACAATTGACAATAAAGGCCAGGTAATTTACCCGCTGGAAACACAATACCGTGAATTTGTCGATCGCGGCCCGTCCGATGAGTTGTGGGGCTGGGCACCGCTTCCCGGATACTTTAATACAAAACAAAATAAGCCGGCAATCAGCAGTGATCCGGATACATGGCCTGCTTCATGGCCCGATAAGGCGGATGGCTGGATAAATCCTAACGAACTGCCGAATAATATCGATGATGATCTGAACGGTTTGATTGATGATCTTGTGTTCTGGAATGGATTTTTTGGTAAAGGTGTGTTCAACGCGGATCTGGAGACATATTTTGTCTTTGATGATGATCCGGATGAAGAGTGGGATTTTTTCCCCGATCCTTCAGATACACTAAGGCGCGGACTGGGATTAGAGGTGGCAGCCAGATATTTCCAGTGGTCACAGGTCCTGGCTGAAGATGTCATTTTTGCGGTATATTTTATCACAAATGAAGGCAAAACAGATTACGATAGTACCTATTATAGCTTCTATATTGACTGGGGGGTTGGCGGAACCGATGATTCCTCTGACGATACGGGCGATTACAACACACTCCTGGATATCGCCTGGGCCTGGGATTTTGACGGATTTGGCACACCTGGAAACTGGAGTCCGGTAGGAGTAGCCGGATTTGCCTTCCTGGAAAGTCCCGGAATCTTTGATGACGGACTTGATAATGATGAGGATGGTCTGATTGATGAGCGGAGAATATCAGACGACCCGGGCATATTTTTGGATAGTTTTCCTTATGGTATCGATGATCCGGTACAGTTTGAAGTTTACTATACTCGAAAACCCGGGCCGCACTGGTCCGGGGATGAAGATGGTGACTGGCGGGCTTATTCAGATATTAATGATAACGGACAGTGGGATCCTGGCGAACCGCTAAATAATGATGTGGGTATGGATGGACTCAGTGAAAAAGATTTTGGTTATCCCGGACCTGATCAGGGTGAGGGTGACGGTGAACCCACAAATGGTGAGCCGAATTATAATTTTCTGGATAAGGATGAAGCAGATCAGATCGGTCTGACCGGTTTCCGGATTTTTCCGGTACATACATACGAGCTGTGGAATGAAAAACAAAACTGGGAGGTTTTTAAATCAGCGCCGGCGCCGGCTAGCAGCCAGGTAACAGCAAACCTTGGCATGTTTTTTTCATCCGGGCCGTTTCCATTAAAGGCCGGTGACACACAAAATTATTCTATGGCACTCTTATTTGGCATTGATGAGGATGATATCGTTTTGACAAAAAATACGATACAGCAGATTTATAATGCCGATTATCGATTTGCCAAACCGCCGGATAAGCCACGCTTGCTCTCAGTGACACCGGGTGATGGTAAAATAACTCTTGTCTGGGATGATAGGGCGGAATCCTCATGGGATCCTTTTTTAGGGGAATATGATTTCGAAGGTTATCGCATATATCGTAGTACAGAACCCGAATTTCTGGAAACCAAGGTTATTACGGATGCATACGGTCGTCCGACATTTAGAAAACCCCTGGCTCAGTTTGATCTGAAAAATAACATTCAGGGATTGCATCCTATCGATCTGCTTGGTGCGAATTTTGATATGGGGGAGAATACAGGTCTTAAACATTATTATATAGATGAAGATGTGCAAAATGGTCAGACATATTTTTACGCGATTGTCAGCTATGATCACGGATTAATTGACACCAGCGTCACGGGTGATCTTGTCGGAATTCCGCCATCAGAATGTACCAGTAAGATAGAACAGGATATCTCCGGAAATATTACTGTCGATATCAATACCGCAGTTGTGATACCACGTGCACCGGCGGCCGGATATATCATGCCCGAGATCTCGGATGATGTGGAGTGGCATACTGTCGGAACCGGAACCATAAAACTGGAATTTGTTTTTCCCGATTCAATTCAGGATGGTCATACTTATCAGATTTCATTCGGTGATACATCGTTTCTGCATCATGAGGGCAACCCATTCTATCAGGTCTATGATATCACAAACGGAGATACTATCCTAAAAACCGATACATTGTGGATCGATGAATTTTCACAATCACCGCTGATAGACGGCTTTACGCTGGCTATCGAGAATGATGCCGGCGAAGTGGATTTTGACCGAACCGGCTGGGTCATTGGCAGCAGCACATATCGCTGGCGGGTAGGACTCGATAAGCGGTTTTCCACCTCTGCTGTGAATACGAATATTAATTATCCGGCAGATTTTGAGATCATGTTTTCCAATTCTGTTATTGATACTGCTATTAACAAACTTGGGTTTCCTAAGACCCAGGTGAGTAAATTTTCAATATTTAATATTACAGAGGACAGCAAAGCTAACTTCCAGTTTCTTGAATATTATGAAAAAGATTCCACGCTCAGCCCGTATTATCCATGGCAAAATCCGGATTCTATCGAAGGAGCAATGATCTGGGTTGATGATCCGGATCCGGAGAACTTTTTGCATATAAAAACAACCTGGCGTTATTACTTTGAAGCTCCTGATACCAATCAGGTGCCGCCCCAGGAAGGTGATATCTTCCGGCTGGCAACCCGAAAACCTTTCCGTACAGGTGATTATATCAAATTCACGGTACACGGTGAAGATTATAATCAGGACAAGGCTGTGACGGATATGGATAAGATCGCTGTTGTCCCTAATCCCTATGTAGCAGCAGCCACCTGGGAACCGCGTAATCCGTTCCGCAGCGGTCGGGGTGAGCGCCGGATATATTTCATCAATCTTCCGGCACAATGTACTATCCGGATTTATACCGTGCGCGGTTATCTTGTGGATACCATAGAACATAACGGTTCGAGAACCGATGGTTCTGAACCATGGAATATGATTTCTAAAGATGGCCAGGATATCGCCTACGGTGTCTATGTCTATCATGTTGATGCCCCCGCCGTAGGGGAAAAAATTGGTAAATTTGCTATAATAAAATAGTTCAATTGCATTTAAGATATACCGGGTATAAAAATGAAAATATGCCATAATATCATCATTGTTCTGCTGGTGGTCTGGACTTGCCTGTTTGGCCAGTATAATCAGGATGTAACTAATGTCGCGACAACTGCGGCTTCGTTTCTGGAAATCGGGGTTGGATCCCGGGCAGTCGGTATGGGTGGCGCTTTTGTTGCCACGGCAAATGATGCCAGTGCTATGTATTGGAATCCAGCCGGTCTGGGAAGGCTTACCAGGGCGGAAATTGTGTTTGTACATACGCGATGGATCGCAGATATAACTTATGATTATGCCGGATTTATTATCCCACTTGCCGGGGTTGGAACGCTCGGTGGAAATCTGACTATGCTTAATATGGGTGAAATGAAGGTGAGAACCGAGATTCTGCAGGACGGGACCGGTGAGCGTTTTAATGCCAGTGATCTTGCCCTGGGAATTTCCTACGGTGTCAATCTCACAGATCGTTTCTCGCTGGGATTTAATGTGAAATATATTGTGCAGCGGATATGGAAGGAGGAAGCTTCAGGTTTTGCCATCGATATTGGCACATTATACAATACGCCATTTGAAGGACTACGCATCGGTGCAGCTTTAAGCAATTTTGGTACTGATATGCGTATGCAGGGGGATGATTTACTGGTTTACCATGATATTGATCCTAACCAAACCGGAAATAATGACCGTATATTTGCTGAACTTCAAACCAGCTCCTGGCCGTTACCACTCAGTTTTCAGTTGGGTGTTGCTATGGATGTTATTAAATCTGAGATGAACAGAATAACGGTCGCCGTGGATGCGATCCATCCGAATGACAATACGGAAAGTTTAAATTTAGGCGCAGAATACTCGCTTAAAGAAACTTATTTCCTGCGTGTGGGGTATCGAAGTTTATTCAGACAGGATAGTGAAGAAGGATTTACTGTCGGGGGTGGATTAGATCTGGCTTTGTTTGGCAATTTTCTGGTGGGAGTGGATTATGCCTATGCAGACTTCGGCCGGTTACAAAATGCGCAAAGATTTTCAATTAACCTTTTATTCTGATATTTCATGTTTTCAAAGGCTAGCCATAGATGCAGATGTATTCAGAAGAATATAATTCAAATTCTCCTCTCATTTACCCTGATCGCATGTTCGCAAAGTGATCAGGATGATATTTCATTATTATACTGGTCGGCAAATAATCCATACGAAATTGACTTTGCTGATTCCATTGTAACCAGGTGGAATAATAAGCATCCAGAGAAACCGGTGCGTTTTCAGCCGGTGCCTGAAGGACGGTCCAGTGAAGAATTTATCCTGGCTGCCGTTGTTGGAAAAACCACTCCCGATATGTACTCAAATATGTGGCAGGGCGATGTCGAAACCTATGCCCGGGCCGGTGTATTGATCCCCCTTGATACGCTTGATGGATTTCTTGAGAATATATATCAAAGATGTGACAGTAGTGTTATTTCTGAAGTAACCTCATCCGACGGCCATATCTACCAGATACCATGGAAAATTAATCCGATAATGCTGCTCTACAATAAAAATATGATGGAATCTGCAGGATTCATTACGCCTCCGGCCAATTATAGTGAATATCTTCAGGCAGCCGCTAAAATAAGTGTGGATGTGGATGGTGACGGTTATATCGACCGGTGGGTGGGATATAGAAATGTCCTTGTAACCTGGTTGCAAAGACTATTTGATTTTTATGCCTTATATCTTGGCGCCTCTGGGGGTGCAAAACTGGTGGATGGTGATAAGATCGTATTTAATAATAAAGCGGCGATAGAAACTTTCCGTTTTTTACAAACTATATATGCCAATAATTATTTTTCAAAGGAAATGCTTTCTGCCCGGCAAGATGTTTTTCTGGGCGAATTTATTGCTTCCCGTTTTACCGGGCCATGGGAAATAGCCCATGCAGAAAAATTTAAACCGGAGGGATTCCGGTACGGTTTTTCTCATCTGCCGGTGCCGGATGATCATGAAGGAGATATCTATACCTATGGTGATCCCAAAAATATTGTCATTTTTAATACATGCAAAAATCCGCAACAAGCCTGGGAATTCCTTAGTTTTGTGATCAATAAGGAAAATGATCACGCTCTTCTGGAAATTACCACCCAGTTGCCGCGTCGTAAAAATTTGTTTGAAAATCCCTATTTTAAGAACTACTTTGACAATAATCCCAAAATGGTACCTTTTGCCAAACAAGCCAGGTTTGTCAAGGGAACGGATCCATGTCCGGTGTTGAAGGAAATTTTCGATATTATTTCACAGGAATATGAGGCCTGTGTGATTCATGGGGTAAAATCCCCGGAAGATGCCATTGCCGATGCTGCTAAATCTTCACAATTATTACTGGATTAAGATTGGCATACATGAAAAAAACAAAAGTTATCCCGTATTTGATGGTATCTCCTTACCTGATACATTTTTTCGTATTTGTCGCCTTTCCGGTAGTTTTTTCATTCATTCTTATGTTTCATCACTGGAATATCATTTCGCCCATGGAATTCGTCGGGCTGAAAAATTTTTATCGCCTGGTTCAGGATGACCTTTTCTTTACTTCTATTTATAACACATTTATATTTCTCACCATTCATATTCCATTACAAATCGTTGTCGCCCTGTTCCTGGCTGAACTATTAAACCAGAAAATCAGGATGCGTGCGTTTTTTCGCGCAGCATATTTTTTACCGGTGGTAATATCCGGGGTTGTGGTTACTATATTATGGCAACAACTTTATGGCCTGGATATGGGTTTGTTCAACCGTATCCTGGTAAAACTGGGACTGGGCAGGGTCGGCTGGCTGGTTGACCCGGCAGTGGCCATGCCATCAATTGCAATTATGGCGACATGGAAAAATGTCGGCTTGTATGTTGTCCTCTTCCTGGTTGGACTACAGGGAGTTCCGCCTCATTATTATGAAGCAGCAGATATTGATGGCGCATCTCACTGGCAGAAGTTTCGGTATATCACACTTCCTGCCATTAATCCCACTATATTCATGGTTGTGATATTATCCACTCTGGGCGGTTTTTCACTATTTATTGAGCCTTATATTATGACTGGTGGTGGCCCCTTGAACAGCACAATCTCAGCGATGCTTTATATTTACAAACAGGGATTTTCATTTTACCATATGGGATATGCGGCAGCACTTGGTTTCTTCTTTGCTTTTATCATCATGACGGTGGTCGTTATTCAGAAAAAATTTATCGAACGGGATTAATTAATACGCATGAAAAAAATAATAATACATATTGGATTGCTGTTTGGCGCCCTCATGTTTATTTACCCGTTTTACTGGATGATTATGGCCTCGCTTGCACCGGAACAGGAAATTGCCGGTCTGACATTTATACCCTCTGATTTTAGCCTGCGTAGTTACTTACATATGTTCGAAAAAATAGCTATTGGCAGAGCTTTTTTAAACAGCATGTTTGTTTCAATCTCGATAACTGCCGGGGTGCTTGTTTTTAGTTCAATGGTCGGATACTCACTTTCCAGACTCCACTTTCGGGGAAGAAACCTGATATTTTATATAATCATATTTACCATGACCCTGCCATTTCAGATCACTCTTATTCCCCAATATATTCTAATCGTTAAACTGGGCTGGGCTAACACATATTATGCTCTGATCGTTCCTTATTTAGTCAGTACATTGGGGATACTGCTATTCAGACAATATTTTATCAGTATACCACAGGATCTGATTGATGCCGCCCGCATAGATGGGTGCGGTGAATTACAGATTTTATTTCGAATACTCTGGCCAATTTCTGTGCCGGCTCTGGTTACGGTGGGAATTCTGACATTTATGACCGCCTGGAACGAAGTTTTATGGCCGTTGATTGTAATCAGGGCCGAGGAGACAATGACAATGCCCCAGATGGTGACCTTGTTTGCGGTGGGCGGCAGAGCGGAAGCACAATTGGGCACTAAACTGGCGGCAGCAGCGATGCTGGCAATTCCGGTTTTGGTAACTTATACATTCTTCCAGAGATATTTCATTCAGAGCATGGCCACATCCGGATTGAAAGAATAGTGAGATGGATTTATATATAAAGAGGCATGATTATGAACTGAATCCGGATATGACCCGCGTGGTATGTCAGTTTTTTTATCCTGGTAGTGAAGATAGAATCCGGCGAATTGCACAACGCGTAGCCGCACTGGATGCAAAAAAATCTGAAAATGAGATCAATGCTATATTTAAGGATTTCTCACCAAGACATAAAAATTTTTCAAAATTGATTGAATATCATTTTCATAAAATTGAATCGCTTCTCTCTGCAGATATTACCCTGACGGATAGGCAAAAGGAGTTAATGGGGGCGTATTGCAGCTGCGAATATTCTTTTGAATCTGCAGCCTTAATGAATCCTTCCATGGTTCCTGCACAAAATAGCAATGAATTTATCCTCAGCCTGCGTCAGGTTGGTGAAGGACACATATCCTCGATTGGATTTCGCAACGGAACTATAAATAAAAAAGGAGAAATTAGTCTCGATGATGCCTCAACCTATGCTCAGCTACCGGAAATTGATGATTGCAATAATGAAGTCCGGTTGCATTTTGATGAGGGTTCCCTCCTGTCAGAAAGAATTATCTTTCCGACTACACCTGATGAGTGTAATGGTATGGAAGATGCCCGCTTTGTAAAATTTGAGGATAATCTCTACTATGCTACATATACTGCCTATGATGGACATCATATTTCTATTAAACTCCTGATTACAAAGGATTTTCTTGATTTTAATATTAAAAAGATTGATGGTAAAGCCGCGAATAACAAGGGAATGGCTCTGTTCCCGGAAAAAATTAATGGAAAATACATGATGATTTCACGCCAGGATGGTGAAAATCTGTATTACACTTCCTCAAACGATATTACCAAATGGGAGGATTCCTCACTATTCGATCAACCGCGGGAATCCTGGGAATTTGTACAAATTGGAAATTGTGGCTCCCCCATCAAAACCGACGAAGGTTGGATACTTCTGACCCATGGCGTTGGCTCAATGCGTAAATATGTAATCAGCGCCTGCCTGCTGGATCTGAATAATCCTTCAAAAGTCGTCGGGCGATTACAAAATCCAATACTTATCCCTAATGAAGATGAAAGGGAAGGATATGTCCCGAATGTAGTTTATTCCTGTGGTGGCATTATTAATAAACAAGATCTGATTATACCTTATGCCATGTCCGACTATAGATCCGGCTTCGCATCAATACCGGTTGATGAGTTAATGAAAGCGTTTGTTTGAGTGACGATTAAAAAATAAATCAGAGAATGGATTAGATATATGAAAAAGAGGGACCAATAATGAGTGGTATCGAACGTTTCTCCGGTAATCCGATCATTGCTTATAAGGATGTGTCGTTCACGGTTAACAGTATTTTTAATGCAGGTGCTGTTAAAGCAGGAGATGAGTACCTATTACTTTGTCGTATAGAATTGCCTGACTGCCGGTCTTCATTTTTACTCGCCAGGAGTACCGATGGTGTTCATTTCATACTCGAAAAAGAGCCCTGTCTGACACCTGAAAATCATGGGGACTGGTATCAATACGTCGAATGGGGCATCGAAGATGCCAGAATTACCTATATAGATAATTGGTATCACATATTATATACAGGCTATTCACGTTTTGAACCGACCGTCATGCTGGCGAGAACAAAGGATTTTAAGGTTTTTGAAATTAACGGGACCATTACAGAACCCTCCAATAAAGATGCTGTATTATTTCCTGAAAAAATAGGTGGATATTACTGGAAAATAGACCGGCCATCAGCCGAACCCCGTCGTGACATGTGGATAAGTCAAAGCCCGGATCTGATACACTGGGGACAATACAGGTTTCTCATGGAGGGAACAAATGGCTCCTGGGAACAAAATAAAATAGGTGCATCCACACCGCCATTAAAAACAAAAAAGGGCTGGTTAATGATTTATCATGGTGTTCGTGGATTTGATATCAATTCAATATATCGTCAGGGTGTTATATTGCTGGATCTGGAAAAACCATGGCAAGTTTTAGCTAAGAGCAGAGTTCCGTTTTTAAGCCCGGAACTGGATTACGAACGGATAGGTGATGTCCCGAATGTCGTATTTACTACCGGGTGGATACGTGAACAGAATGGTGATATAAAGATATATTATTCCGGTGCAGACATGAATATCTGCCTGGCACAAACCAGTGAAGAATATCTCCTGTCCCTTTGCGAGGAAATATGAAAATAATAAGCTATGTCATTTTTACCGGGCTTATATTTATTTTCCTTGCCTGTGTTGAAAGCAAATTATCACAACCGGACACACTGGTAAATTTGTCACATCTTGATTACCTGTATCAGGATGTCTCAGAGGGAGATAACACCTTTGGGATCATTCGTATTTATAGCAACTATCCGGATTATCAGTATGTCTGGGAAAAACATGAAGGGATTGCTTGTGTGGATGATGCGGCACGTGCGGCAGTAGTCTACCTTAACGATTATAAAAATTCAAGGAACGACTCATCCCTTTTCAAATGCACACAACTTATAAAATGTCTCCTCTATATGCAGGCCGATAACGGCTATTTTTATAACTTTATCCTGGAAGATTTTTCAATAAATAAACCATATCATCGTAGTTACGCGGAACCAAACTGGTGGTCCTGGCGCGCTATATGGGCAATGACTGAAGTTTTACCTATAGTTGAAAAAACAAATCCGGATCTTGCCGCACGGATAAACCGGTCGTTAAAGAAATCACGGAATTCTCTTTTAAAAGACCGGATCACGGACAGGAAGTTTTTCAGTCAAAAAGGTTTTAAGTTACCTGAGTGGTTGATATTCAAATCAGCAGCAGATCAAACGGCAGTCTTAATTATGGCATTGAGCAATTATCCGGATATTAAAAACGATAGCAGTTTATCTGAATATCTGTTTGCACTTTCCTCCGGTTTGGTGCAGATGCAGGCGGGTAATGAAAATCAGCTGCCTTATGGCGCTTTTCTTAGCTGGGAAAATATCTGGCATGGTTGGGGAAACTTGCAGGCCTATGCTCTGTTAAAGGCCGCTGAAAAATTGAATAATAAATCTTTGCGAGATGCAGCTCTGCAGGAAATCAATGGTTTCTATTCATATCTGCTCAGGGAAAATTTCTTCGCCGAATTAAATTTTATCAACGAGGGCAGCAGTATTGAAATATCGGATATGAAAAAATTCCCGCAAATCGCATATATCATCAGACCTATGGTGAATGCCTGTATACAGGCATATGAGATAAACGGTAATAAAGAATATCTGGAAAAAGCCGGCCAGATAGCAGCATGGCTTTTTGGAGCCAATCCTGCCGGCAAACCAATGTATAATCCCCATACAGGCCTCTGTTTTGACGGTATTGAGAGCGAAAAAAAAATTAATCTGAATTCGGGTGCGGAATCCACAATAGAAGCTCTTCTTACCCTGCAGATGATTGAAAAGCATTCCGGTGCATATGAAATCCTTCGGAAGTATATCCAGACCAGGATTAATAAATAACCCACCCCCTCTTTCCCCCTCCCTAAACGCATTTAGGGAGGGGGATGAAAGGGGGAGGGTCAGTTAAATAAGGGAACATGTAAATGAAAATAAAGTATGGGCTCAACCGGAACTGGAAATTTCGTCTGGCCGACAACCAGGACACCCCCATTGCAGAAAAATTAACCGGAAAATGGTTGCCGGCAACAATCCCGGGAACCGTACATACCGATCTGCTAAATTCGGAATTAATTCCTGATCCTTTTTACGCAAAAAATGAACTGGATCTGCAATGGATAGGACAAAGAGACTGGGAGTATCAAACACAATTTGATTTTCCGTCAGAATTCGAAGAAGGAAAAACAACTTACCTTTTCTTTAAAGGCTTGGATACATTTGCAGAAATATATTTAAATGATGAATTGATAGGCAAAACAGATAATATGTT